>NZ_CP013015.1:1495666-1753456 GCF_001577525.1 Candidatus Desulfofervidus auxilii
TCCGTATCCATTCTTTCCTTCAATTGCAAATGATATTATCCCACCTTCTCTTTTCTCAATCTCTCTAAATTCTCTAACTGCCTTATAAAATTCACTGAATTTGTGTGCTATCTTCTGGTCATACAAAATCTGTTCTTCATCATCCATGATAATTATGTGATGATTATCACTGCCAATATCGATTCCTCCAGATAACCTTTTCACGCCTCACCCTCCTTTATGTTTGATATTTTATGGCTCTGCCAATACCTTTATCCCGTCTATAATAGCCACTTAAAGGCACCTTTCCATTAGACAGGGTATTGGCAGGAGAACATCCGGCAATTCAAACCGAGTCACAATAATTCAACATTATTGACTGACCCCGTTAGCCACAAATGTTCCCCTAGCCATTTATCATTTATATCACATAAAGAAGGCTTCTTAATTTCATTCCCTATTTTTTACTCTCACTTTTAATTATAGACCCCAATTCCACTACATTTGGCTATTTCATTTCCTCACTATTTCACTACTCACTGATTTAATGTTTTGGCATTTAGACATTTGGATTTCATTTGGCATTTGGATTTTGAAATTTGGATTTTTTATTTTATTAAATTACTTATGGCCTGACTTTGACGTGGCCCTGGAAAGTGCGCTTTTTTATTTCGTGACTATGACGTGGTCCTGAGGGTAGTGTAAAATTTTAGGATTTGTGCTAATATAACAAAAGAGGGAATGAAGAAGAAAAAAATTATTTTTTTATGTTTTTTGACTTTATTTTTCCTGTTCTCTACTACCCAGGCACAAATGGCCAGGGTAAATGTCTCATTTATTGATTGGGAGAAAACAGGTTTCTTTTTGGGTGAGGAAGCAGTATATTCTCTTTATTCAGTTAATGCCAAAGTGCAAAATCTAGAGAAAACAGGAGAGGTACATGTTGTTCTTCAGGCTCTGGACCATGCCGGTAACGAAGTTGGCAGAGGAGAAATTTTTGGATATATAGAATTTGGTGATACCAAAACCCTCACTAGGCAAATTAAAATTTGGGGAGATCCGTGGATTAAAGAGTGGCGAGTAGAAAGGACTTATGTTATAGAAAGGTAGTTTTGATTAAACTTTAGTAACTGTAATGACCCCCTCTACAGGCTGTTGAAAAAAATCAGATGCACATTAAGACATTTTATTCCTTTCAACCAACTCTACAATGTTTTTAAAGATTAACGCCTAAATTCTGAAGAAAGTCCTGGATAAGTGGAAAACACAGGCAGATAGCTTAATAGAGAGAAAAATGAGCTGAGGTCTTTTTTTTCAGAATAGTTTGAGATGAAGTTAAAGTGGCTGGTTCTAAAATTTTCTTATTTACCCACAGTTTTTGGGTTAGCTGGTGATTTAAGGCATGACCTGCCTTATAAGCATCTATCTTGGCTATCAAAGGATGACCCAAAAGAGCTAAATCACCTAACAAATCTAAAATTTTATGCCTCACAAACTCATTTTGATATCTTAGTCCTTCTTTATTTATGACTCTAAACTTATCAATTACAATAGCATTGTCTAATGAACCACCCAGAGCTAGCCCTTGTGACCTCAAATACTCTACATCTTTCAAAAATCCAAAAGTTCTCGCCCGACTGATCTCCTTTTCAAATTGATTTGCTGAAAAATTAAAGGTATACATCTGCTTTTTTAATAATGGATGGTCAAAGTCTATTACAAAATGTATTCTTAATCCTCCTTCAGGAAAAGGTTTCATCCGAATCCAACTATTCCCATTCTTTACCCTAATCGGTTTTTTTAAAATTAGAACCTTCTTAGAGGCCGACTGGGCCTTAAGCCCTACACTTTTTATCAGATAGACAAAAGGAGCGGCACTACCATCCATGATAGGAACTTCAGGTGCACCTACTTCTACAATGGCATTATCCACACCCATACATAAAAAAGTAGCTAATAGGTGTTCTACCGTGCTAACAGTAACACCATTTTCACCAATAGTAGTGGCCAACCGATTATCAACTACATTATCCCTTAAAGCCTTAACTTCTGGTTTCCCAGGGAGATCAACGCGTCTGAAAATAATACCAGTATTTGGTGGGGCAGGACGAATCTTCAAATCTACCTTCTGACCCGAATGCAAACCTATTCCTGCACAGCTAATTTCGTCTCTTAATGTCTTTTGGGCCCAAATCATGTTGCTTCTTAAATTGCAAAATAAATGCCTAGTTTTTTATTTGTTTTATAATCCGCATTTATTGCCCAATTCTCAAGTCAGCCCTAAATTTCCTGTAAGAAAATTCACACAAAATATATAATTTTTGTGTTTTTTTTAACACAACTAAAATATGCGGGCAAAAATTTTATCTATATGACGCAAGCAATACTTTAAATCAAAAATTTTTTCTATTTCTGCTGGGGTGAGATAAACCTTTATTTCTTTATGAGATAAGACTTGGGTCTTTAAGTCTTGTTCTCCCTGCCAAACTCTCATGGCACAATCCTGTATCATTTCATAAGCCTTTTGTCTAGGCAGGCCTTTTTTGACTAAGGCCAATAACAAACCCTGGGAAAAAATAAGACCCTTAGTTAAATAGATATTTTTTAGCATCCTTTCCGGATAGACTTCCATATTGGCCAAGATTTTTTTAAGACGATGTAACATAAAATCACTTAATATGGTGCTATCTGGCATAATCACCCTTTCTACCGAGGAATGGCTGATGTCTCTTTCGTGCCACAAGGCTATGTTTTCTAAGGCCGCTATAGCATTGGTGCGAACCAGTCTAGCCAGACCACATAGATTTTCACATTGAATGGGGTTTCGCTTATGGGGCATGGCTGAAGAACCTTTTTGACCTTTAGTAAAAGGCTCTTCTACCTCCAATACTTCAGTGCGTTGCAAATGCCTTATTTCTAAAGCAATTTTCTCTATAGTTCCAGCCAAAATAGCTAAGGCAGTAAAGTAATGGGCATATCTATCCCTTTGGATAATTTGATTAGTAATAGGAGCTGGTTTCAGCCCTAATTTAGGGCAAACATATTCTTCTATTTCTGGTTCTAAATGGGCAAATGTTCCCACTGCCCCAGAAATTTTTCCATAACTTATATCTTCTTTCGCCTGTTGTAACCGTTTTTTATTTCGCCTCATTTCTTCATACCAAAGGACCAGCTTTAGACCAAAGGTGATGGGTTCAGCATGGACCCCGTGAGAACGACCAATCATTGGTGTATCTTTATAGGTAAATGCCTGTTCTCTTAAAATAGACATAACTTCTTCTACATCTTCCAAAATAATTTCCATTGCCTCTTTTAATAAGACGGCATTAGCGGTATCTAAAATATCAGAAGAGGTCAGACCTAAATGTAAATATCTTCCTTCTGGTCCAATATTTTCTTCAACATTGGAAATAAAGGCAATTACATCATGTTTCACCTGGGTTTCAATCTCTGCTATCCTCTCCACAGAAAAACTAGCCTTTTCCTTTATCTTAGCTAAGGCTTCTTTGGGGATAACTCCCTTTTCTGCCCAGGCCTCACAAACTAAAATCTCTATTTCTAACCATTTTTGGTATTTATTTTTTAGTGACCAAAGTTTCGCCATTTCTGGGCGAGTGTAGCGAGAAATCATTTTTATTTAGCCTCCTTTTTTATTTCTATTTTTTCTCCTATATTGGCTTTTAATGTCTCTTTAGCACTACCCATAGACTGGGCAATTTCTAAGTGTTCACTACTACCCCAAATAGCTAAAATTTCTTTAGGTGGGACAGCAAGGTAATGCGAGGCAATAGTTTTTAAAACCACATTTTTTATTTTAATAGAAAAACCGTAATTTTTTACAAATTCTTGAAATTTTTGTCTAGAAATATTGCTGATCAGATTCCCAAAATGGTCAATATAAATTACTTCTCCTTTTAAAACATAGTCTTTTACTTTGGGTAAAGGCCATTCTAGGCGTTGAAAATCATAAATCTTTTTGCCCATTTCTTCACACCGTTTACCTAAAGAGAGATAACCAGCTATAGGTGCAAAAACATCTCGGCCGTGAAAGGTGAAACTTATTTTAGGTAAAAAATATTTTGGATTATTCAAATGGAAGACCTCTACTGGTTCTGTTTGGTAAATTAATTCTAAAACTCCATTATCTGGGGCAATAAAGAAATAGCTTGGTGTTTTTACTAACAGGGGGCGACGCTCACTGCCCACCCCCGGATCTACTACGGCTACATGGATAGTACCTTTTGGGAAAAAGCTATAGGCAGTTTTTAATAAAAAGCTAGCCTGTTTGATAGATTGAGGTCTAATTTTATGTGTTAAATCCACAATCTGCACATGGGGATTGATGTTTAAAATTACCCCTTTCATTATTCCTACATAGGTATCCTCCAGGCCAAAATCAGTTATAAGGGTGATGATAGACATCTTATTTTAAGCGCCGGACCCTTAAGGCTTCAGCACCATAAGCTGTAACAAGAAGGAAGGCACTGAGAATAAACCACATAATATCACTTTCCCCTAAAAAGCGAAAAAAATGCATGAGCAATTTTGCTCCTACAATACTAGTCACCAACCGAATAAAAAATTTGATATACCAAGGCATCAAAATTGATTAGTAGTTTTACATCTGGCGGTAAGGACTTGGGCCTAGTTCTTTCAATTGTTGAGTCATTTCAGTTACCACTTTAGCGAACTTTTCTGCTTCTGCTGCTGAAATCCATTCTAAACGAAACCTTTCTGGTTCTAGTCCGTAGTCTTCTAACATTAACTGAATGGCCTCTGCCCTATCCTGTGCTCTTTTATTACCTTCCAGGTAATGACATTCGCCCAAGTGTCAGCCCGCCACCAGAACCCCATCTGCCCCTTTGGTCAAGGCTTCAATGACCAAATTGGGGTGGACCATGCCTGAACACATTACCCGAATAATCCTGATACTGGGTGGATATTGTATCCTAGAAGTCCCTGCTAAATCTGCCCCAGCATAAGCACACCAGTTACATAAAAAACCAATGATAATCGGCTCAAATTCCTCAGCCATAACTGACATCCTCCCTTAGCATGTGAAATAGCATTTTCTTTATGACATAAACTAACCCCTTTCGTCAAGGTTTTCTCTGTAAAATAGTTAAAATATCCTTTAATTCTCTCTTTATTTCTCTTAAAACAGACTGTTGTTTTAAACGTTTTATCAGTTGTTTTTTCGCTCCTTGAACAGTGAATCCTTCTTCATAAAGTAATCTTTTTATTTCTAAAACTATTTCTATATCTTTGGACTTATATAGCCGATGAGAAGAAAAACGATAAGGGCGAATTTCTTTAAACTCCTTTTCCCAATATCGCAATACATAGGGTTCAACACCTACTATTTGACTTACCTCACTAATTTTAAAATACTTTTTATTTTTCTCTGCCATAATTTTTTCCTACCCAATTTAAATCAATTAGTCAAATCTTTTCAACTTGACGTTCATCACTACTCAGGCTATCTTAAAAGACTATTTGGTTCTTCTGGAAGTTGGAGTATAGAATAAAATGGCAAGAGTGCTTATTGCTAATCGTGGGGAAATTGCTATCCGGATTATGAAGGCTTGTCAGGCCTTGAACTTGGATTTTGTTATAGTGTATACTGAAGAAGATAAACACTCCTTGCATGTTAGGCTAGGATTGCAAGAAGGAGGGAAAGATAAAGTTTATCGGATTGCTAGTTATACTGATCCCAACGAAATCTTAGAAATTGCTGATTATACTAAGTGTGACGCCATTCATCCTGGTTACGGCTTTTTGGCAGAAAATTATAGATTTGCTCGCCGCGTAGCCATTAGACGACGTCCGTTAAAATTTATTGGTCCCCGCTGGGAGGTAATTAGAGAACTAGGAAATAAAATCAATACCAAAGCACTTGCTACTAAACTTAATATTCCTGTGATTCCTGGGTCTGAAAAGCCTATTTATAACGAAATCGAAGCAGAAAATATAGCCATTGAACTTTTCCATAAACAATGGGAAGAAGGGATCAAAAACCCAGCAATTCTAGTGAAGGCTTCTAGTGGTGGGGGAGGCATGGGAATTGAGGA
The DNA here is from genome assembly GCF_001577525.1 of Candidatus Desulfofervidus auxilii. Taxonomy (GTDB): domain Bacteria; phylum Desulfobacterota; class Desulfofervidia; order Desulfofervidales; family Desulfofervidaceae; genus Desulfofervidus; species Desulfofervidus auxilii. The sequence continues at coordinate 1,501,717 of NZ_CP013015.1, forward strand.
AGTAAGACACCTAGAAGAATTAAGAAGTGTTTATCGCCGAGTAAAAAGATATGCTAAACGACAATTTGGAGATGAGTGGGTTCTTTTAGAAAAAAAGTTTCCTGTGTTCAATCATATTGAGGTGCAGCTGGTCTGTAGTCAACATGGAGAAAGAGTCCACTATAATACTAGAAATTGTAGTATCCAAAGCATATCTAGGCAAAAACGCATTGAAGTGGCACCTGCCTTTGACCCCAACTACTCCTATAATTTTAATCCTGAGGAGATAGAAAAGAAAATTATTCATTATTCTTTGAAAATAGCAAATTATTTAGATTATGATAATGTGGGCACCTGGGAATGGATTGTTACACCAGGTGGTGAAGTATATTTACTAGAAGTCAATCCCAGGATTCAGGTAGAAAGTGGTGTCTCGGGTCTAATTGCCCAAATAAAAAAACAACCCCAGGGAGTGGATTTAATTAAGGAGCAAATAAGGCTTGCTTTAGGAGAACGGTTGAAATACAAACAAAAACACTTAAGTTTTAATGGTGCCAGTATTGAATTTCGTCTAGTAGCGGAAGATACAAAACATGGTTTTAAACCTTGGACTGGAACTATTAATCACTTTCATTTACCCCAATATGAATGGTTACAAGTCCATACCCATGTGCCTCAAGACAGGTCATATTCTATTCCCACTGATTATGACCCAAATTTAGCCCTGGCCCTTATATGGGGAAAGGATATAGAAGAAGCCAAACAACGTGGGGAATGTTTTTTAAATGAACTAGAAATTGACGGAGAGAATAGTAAGGGAGAAAAAATCGTTACCAACATTGAATTTTTGAAAGAAAAATTAAGCCAAATTCAGAGATTTGTTTAATGCTAGTCTTAGAAAAAAAGCTAGATGTTTTAAAAAGGAGATTAATCTATCTATCTGATATTAAAGGAGAAATCTTTGGAGAGAGAATTCAAACTTTGGAGAATTGGCTAAATAATATTTCAGAACGCATTTATGAACTTTCTGAAGAAGAAGTAGCTGAGCAGTTGGAGAAAATTGCTACTCAGATTTCTTTTTATGAGAAAGAGGCTGAGCAAAAACTTACTCCTCTAGATTATGTGCGTATTGTTCGTCACCCATTTCGGATGACCTTAAAGGATATTTTGGAAAATGTATATGATGATTATGTAGAATTAGGAGGAGAAGAAGAATATAATATTGACCCTGCTGTAATTGCTGCCCGTGCTACTATAACCCGTCGCATAGGAAAAAGGGTTTACACTCACCAGGTGATGGTTATTGGTCATGAAAAAGGGCATGGTGAAGAATTTAGAAATGGTGGAAGTGCAAAACCTTGGGGAAATGAAAAGGCTTTAAGATTCATGCAAGTAGCAGAAACAGAAGGTATTCCTATCCATACTTATATTTTTACTCCAGGTGCCTATCCCATAGAAGACTATCCTGGGGCAGCTCAACAGATTGCCCGCAATCTATATGCCATGGCGGGGTTAAGGGTACCCATTATCTCTTTTATCTCTGAGGGAGGTTCAGGGGGGGCAGAGGCCATTGGTTTAGCCGACCTACGGTTAATGTTTTCACATGGTTATTATTCTGTAATTTCACCTGAAGGTGCGGCTGCCATAGAAGGTAAAGTAAAAGAAGGGGAGAAAGTTCCTCTTGATTTAATCCATTTTTGTGCTCAACAACTCAAGATTACAGCCATAGAAAATCTTAAATTAGGTACCATTGACAGAATTATCCAGGAGCCTCCTTTAGGAGCAAGAAGAGATGATTATGAGTTTTTTAATCTTCTAAAGCAAGAAATAATTAGGGCCACAGACGAAGTTTATCTTTCAGTAAAAAGTTTAAGTAGATTAAGGGCACGTCAGCTTAAAAAAAATGGATTAAAGGATACCACCAATATTTATGTGCATTGGGAGCTTGATAGTAAAGAGATTGAGAGGCTTTTACAAAAACGCACCCTGAAATATAAAAGTTTAACTAAAGATTTTTATGCTGATCTCCGCAGTTTTTGGCGAAAAAACATGGATAAAATGGAGCTAAAGTGGTTAAGATTGAAAACCTTTCTATTTTTTAACATCTTAAAACGCCCCATAAAACGCTTACAGCACTTTATAGGAGATGTCAAAGCAGAACTACAGGTAATTTCAAATTATGTAATAGCTCCTTTTTTAAGATTTAAGGAAAAAATTTTACCAAAGAAGAAAAGAATGATATCTTTAATCTCCGAAACTCCTGCCAAAGAAGAGGACAACTATTGGAGTGAGATTTATGTCAGTCCTCTAGCCAATGTGGATAAAACCGTGAGCTGTCCTAATGCTGAAAAATATGGTTGTTATGATATCTGGGTGCCTGATTTATATGGAGAGTTATGCGGTATTTGTCCTAATTGTGGTCACCATTTTCCTTTAGAATATCAATGGTATCTGAATTGCCTGTTTGATAAAAATTCAGTAAAGGAATTTTATAAGGAAATAGCCTCTATAAATCCTATCAATTATCATGGTTTTGATGAAAAATTAGAAAAAACTAGGGAAAAAACAGGGCGTTATAGTGCGCTTATCTCATTTGATGCAAAGGTAATGGGTATTTCTTTAGTAGTAGTTATGCTTTATAGCGATTTTAGAAATGGCACAGTAGGAGCAGCCGAAGGAGAAAAATTTATATTGGCATGTGAGAGGGCCAAATTATTACGCCGTCCTTTACTTGCTTATGTTCATGGAACTGCTGGCATCCGGATCCATGAAGGTACAGTTGGGGTAGTCCAAATGCCAAAATGTACCATAGCGGTGAGGGAATATATTAAAGCTGGAGGACTTTATATTGTGGTTTATGATAACAATTCCTATGCTGGTCCGGTAGCCAGTTTTTTAGGCTGTGCACCCTATCAATTTGCTATTCGTTCTTCTCGGATTGGCTTTGCTGGTCCTAGAGTGATTCGTGAAACTACCAATCAAGAAATCCCACCAGATTATCATGCTGCTAAGAATGCCTTAAAACGTGGTCACATCCAAGGCATCTGGGATAGAAGAGAATTTAGAAAAAATTTGTATATGGCCTTACTTACTATGGGAGGAAAACACCTTTATTACCGTTAAAAATGGAAAATATAGACAAAATTATTGCTGAATATAAGCAAACTCCTTTTGAGATATATGATATTTTTACCCCACACACAGGTATAGTCTCACTTATGGTTAAAAAGGGAGAAAAAGTTAAAGGAATAACGAGAGAAGGGTCGGAAAAAAAGGGAACTTTAATCTATACTATCTTGCGACAAGGCAATTTAAAAAACATTTATGCCCCAATTGATGGGGAAGTTGTAGAGATACTAGAAAAAGTGGATAGGCAGTTTGTTGAGGCCAAAACCAAAATTATGTCTATCAAACACACCCTTAGTAAAGAAGAGGTGGTCAATAAAGCCTTGGAGAGATTTTTATATATCTTTAAGGCTCCTGAAACGGCTAGGTATCACTTCACTCAGGAACTAAATAAAAAAATTGAGCAAAAAGGCCTTCAGGGAGTGGTTATCAATCCTGGAGACGAAATTTTAATTATGTCTAGAATGAAAAGAGAGATTCCCCTCACTTATGAGGAAGAACCTGGAATTATTTATGCTGTTTATTTTAAATCCAATGTTACTATTATGCAGGGAATGCCTCTTTTGGGAATTTGTCCACCAGATAAGGTAGAGTTTATATCTAAATTAGTAAAAAAAATCCAATTAGAATGGGAGAAAGATAGGACTTGATAAATGGTGGAAGGCGGGACGTGGGTTTTAATTTCGTGGAAAAACCAAAAATTTGTCATTAAATAAGCAAAAATTGTCAACATTGTTTAACATTTTTTTAAAAACCCACCTTTTAAAATGGATTTAATGTGGCATAAAATTTGCAGTTACTAAAAACTGCCAAGTCTATTAAAATATGGAAGGTTTAATTCGGGATAGGGAAAGGGAAATAATCCTAAAAAATATGGTGCAGAAACTGAAAAAAGAGGAGTTTGAAAAAAGATATGCAAAGGAGAAGGAAGCAGAAAGAATTTTGCGTCGAGGTGAGATGATTGGTGCCAATCTCTGGTGTTACCATTCTGTTACTCGAACTATGGAAGTAGCCAAAAAGTATATTGAAAACTGTTATACTTTAAGACAAACACCTTATTCTGGCACAGTATTTATTGCCCAAACAGTAAACCAGGCCCAAGGAAGGTATAATAGAAAATGGTATGCTCTTCCAGGAGGATTATGGTTTAGCTTTATTCTCTATCCTGAAGTAGAATCTCCATATATTCACCTTTATCCACTTTCTTTGGGTATAGCCTGTTGTGAGGCCTTACGGGAAATAGGGATTAATGTTTGTATTAAATGGGTCAATGACCTTATATTTAACAGACACAAAGTAGGAGGAATTTTGAGTGAAACATATATTTCTTCTAGAAAAGAAACATACCTTATTTTTGGTGTTGGAATCAATGTTAATAACAGTTTCCCATCCACATTGGATATTCCTGCTATCTCCTTGAAAAAAATTACAGGAAAGGCGTTAAATATAGATTTACTTTTTTCCTTGATATTGATAAAATTAATTTGGTATGTTGGATTAGTTCATGAAGCAGAACTGAAAAAAGAAACGCAGGAAATTATTGAGATGTGGCTTAAATATACCAATATTTTAGGTCAAAAGATGTATTATGCTGAGGATTTGAAAATAGACAAAAAAAGAGAAGTAGAAATATTAGGACTAGACCCCTTTGGAGGGTTGATTGTTCGTTTTTGTGATACAGAAAGAGTGGAGACACTATATAGTGGTGAGCTAACTTACATCTAAGGGGGAAAAATGGCAAAGATAGACAGTTTTTTTAAATTGATGCATGAGAACAATGCTTCGGATTTGCATCTTTTAGCTGGTTTCCAACCCATGGTTCGCATCCATGGAGAACTTCAAAAAGTGAAATATAAAGTTCTAGAAGATAGTGAATTAAGGGGAATACTTTATGAAATTATCACTGAGCCACAAATAAAGTTTTTTGAGGAAAAAGGAGATTTGGATTTTGCTTATGAAGTGCCTAACTTGGCTCGTTATCGGGCAAACTATTTTATGCATAAAGATGGAATAGGAGCAGCCTTTCGTGAAATTCCTGAGCAAATTATGACTATAGATGAATTACGGTTGCCTCAAGTTTTAAAAAGTTTCGCCTTACTTCCTAAAGGGTTTGTCTTAGTGACAGGACCCACAGGAAGTGGTAAATCTACTACCTTGGCAGCTATTATTGATTATGCCAACGAAAGGAGAAAAAGCAGGATTATTACCATTGAAGACCCCATTGAATTTGTCCACCAAAATAAAAATTGTATTATCTCTCACAGAGAAGTAGGAACGCACACCAAATCTTTTGCTGCTGCTCTCCGCAGCGCTTTAAGAGAAGACCCTGACATCATTTTGGTAGGAGAAATAAGGGATTTAGAAACTGCAAGGTTGGCCATGGAAGCAGCCGCTACAGGACACTTGGTATTTAGCACCCTTCATACCAGTGGAGCAACAAAAACTGTGGACCGTCTTATAGAAATGTTCCCCACGGATGAACAAGAGTTTATCCGTTCCCTTTTGGCAGACGTCATTCGAGGTATTATTTCTCAGACTTTATTTAAACGCATAGACAGACCGGGAAGGATTGCTGCTTTGGAAATAATGGTAGCTACTTATGCTGTGAGAAATCTCATCCGGGAGAACAAGACCCATCAATTATCTTCTCTTATTCAAACTGGCAAAAAATATGGCATGCAGACTTTAGATGATGCTATTTTAGAGTTTTTAAGCAAAGGGTTTATAGATCCTGAAGATGCCTATTTAAACGCCATAGATAAAGCAAAATTTAAACCCTTTTTGAAACGCATACCTAAAGATTTTACGGAGGTATAAAGTGGATAAAAAGATTATAAATTACCTGATTAAACAAGCCACAAATAATTATCCTGAACTCTCAGACCTTCTTTTTATACCTTATGAACCTTTTGAAATCTTACTTTATGGTAAGGTTCATAGATTAAATATAATAGACCAGTTAGGGAGGCTTTCGCCCTTTCAAGTAGAAACCATGGCCATGGCCTTGATTGAAAATAGACGGCGTCTGTTGAAAGATTTGGTCACCACTGGTTCGTGCGACCTTTCATACCAAGTGGATAACATTCGTTTAAGAGTAAATATTTTTTCCCAGCGAACGGGCTATGCCATTGTTATGCGGAAGTTGCCAGAAAAGGTGCCTACCATAGAAGAGATGGATTTGCCCATGGTATTTAAAGAAATTAGCAAGGAAAATGCGGGGATCGTGCTTTTTGCTGGTCCTACTGGAAGTGGAAAATCTACTTCTATTGCCGCCATTTTAGAAGAAATTAACCAAACTAGACCTGCTCATATCATTACTTTGGAAGACCCCATTGAGTTTAAATTTATTTCTAAAAAAGCCAGTTTTAACCAAAGGGAATTAGGTGCTGATTTTAATGAATTTGCTATGGCCTTAAGGGCTGCTCTTAGGGAAGCACCACACGTAATTATGGTAGGTGAGATTCGAGATCCAGATACACTGAAGGTGGCTTTAAGTGCTGCTGAAACAGGGCATTTGGTGATAAGTACTATCCATGCTGCATATAGTGGCCAAGCTATCCATAGAATGATAGATATGATAGGAAAGGCAGAAGAACAGTTTGTTCGCTCTCGTTTGGCAGGTTCTTTAAGGTGGATTGTATGCCAAAAGTTGGTTCCCAAAATAGACGGAAGCCGACTTGCTGTCTTTGAAATTTTAAAAAATAATTTGAGGACTCAAGATGCTATTTTGGGTCAAAAATCTGCACCCACATTTTATGATATTTTGGTAAAAGGTGAAGCATTCGGCATGTGCACTTTTGATCAAGGCCTTATTGCTGCTTATGAAGAAGGGTTAATAGATGAAGAAACTGCCATAAGTCATGCTACTTTTCGCTCTGAAGTAAGGAAAGGCATTGACCAAATTAAAGCAAAACGAGGAGAAAAAACTTCTGATATTGAAGGATTGACTGTAGAAGAAATGGAGAGAGAAAAATATAAGTTTATTTAAAAATTATTGAAAGATGAGACAAGTTAATTCCTTTGATGAAAACATAAGACAAATAAATGTTTTACTGGTAGCGCTTTCTTCCCATGAGATTGAAAACATAAAGACCGCCCTTAAGGAACTTGGTTGGAATTTTAGATTAATATCAGCTAAAGAGGAAAATACTATTATTCAACAACTCCTGAATGGAGAATATGGATTGTTTTTTATAAATGCTGAATATCTTAAAAAACATCCTAAAGTAGAAAAGACCATTTTTTATCTTCCCATGAAAAAAAGAAGAGAGCAGCTTTTTATTTTAATAGATGAGGATGTTAAAACCTTAGATAATTTTTCGGCTTTTAAGAAAAATGTAAATGCAGTGGTAAATACAAAAGACCTACCTTATCTCTCTCAACTTCTTTCCCAAATTGTTAATTCTAATAGAACCCTGTATCGCGGCTTCCAAAAAATGATTAAGGAGTTGGAGATTGTTTAAAGCAAAATTTTTATATACGCCTTTTCTCTAAGTTGGGTTAACCATTGCCGGTATCTTTCCTCCATCTTTTGTTGATAAAACAACCTATAAATTTCTTCTTTGGCCTCTGAGAAGGTCTTATCTGGCACTTCTCTCCTTTTTTCCAACTGGATAAGCTGAAAACCACTATGAGTTTTTATCCAAGGACTTATTTCCCCTGGTTGCAATAGAGTTACTATATTCCTGATTTCAGGGGTTAATTCTGTTGCCTTAATCCAACCTAAATCCCCACCATCTTTAGCGGTAGGGGCCTGAGAATACTTCTGAGCCAGTTCAGGAAAGGAAATTCCTTCTTTCAAAAGTCTTAAAATTTCTTGCTGAACATATATTAGCCTTTTTTTATCTTCATCGGTAGAAGGAAAAGGCAATAAGATATGGCGTAAGTAATATTCGGTATAACCTTTATATTCATCTATGTGTGCCTGGTAATATTTCCTTATTTCTTCATCTGTCACTGTTACCTTACTTTGCACTTGTAAACCTATCAATTTACTTTTTAAAAGCTGGATTTTAATCCAGTCTTTATAATCCTCATATGAACTGCCTTCCCGTATTAAATCTTCTTTTAGTTTTTTTAAGGTAATGCCATTTTGAGTTATTATGTTTTGAATTGCCCTTTCCACCTCTGCATCTTTCACTTGTAAACCTAATTTAGTTGCTTGTTGAGCAGTTAATCTTGCATTGATTATTTCTTCTAAAACCCTTCTTTTTACTTCAGGAGGAGGATTTGGGGTCTTAGTTAAATATATCATAGCTTCTTTCAATTCAGAAAGGGTGATTACCTCATCGTTAACAATGGCCACTATTCTGTCTAACAATCTACACCAGGCAATGTGATTTGGAACTAGGATACTAAAAACCACTATAAGGCTAAGCAAAAATTGTCTCAAATTATTCCTCATTTTTTGCCATAATAATCCGTATTTGATTTTAAGGTCAAGTCTTAAAATCAGCAAATTAGGATATTTTATTTTCAACAAAATCTTTAAATTTTTTTTGAAAACATGATATGTCAAAGCTCTCAGCCTTTTTTCTAAGAGTTGTTATATCAAACCGGTCTTGGTTTTTTTCAAAATGTCTTATGGCTTCTTTTAGACTAGTTACACTTTGTTCAGGAAATAAAATGCCTGTCTCTGATTCCTTCACAATCTCTTTTGCCCCACCTTTAGCAAAGGCAATCACTGGTGTCCCACAGGCTAATGCTTCCACCATAACCACGCCAAAATCTTCCTCAGCAGCAAAAATAAATGCCTTGGCCTTTTGCAAATAATCTTTCACTACTTGAGGAGAAAGATAACCCAACAATTCTACATTAGTAGGAGCAATACCTAAAAGTTTGTGATATTCTGGTCCCTCACCAATTACTACTAATCTTCTTTCTGGTATTTCAGCAAAGGCTTGAACAATTAAGGCCACTCTTTTATAAGGAACTAATCTAGAGATAGTAATATAAAAATCCTCTTTTTTAGTATAAGGCTTAAAATTACCTACATCCACTGGAGGATAAATGACATGAGCTTCTTTACCATAATATTTTTTAATCCGCGCTGCCGTAGCCTTAGAATTGGCAATAAAATAATCCACACGCAAGGCACTACTTACATCCCAAAGCCTCAAATAGTGAAAAATTAAATTAGCCAGTTTCCTTTTCAAACCTTTAAATTCCAATAACTCCATATATTGATGATGTAGGTGCCAGGCATAACGCATGGGGGTATGACAATAACAAATATGTAATTGGCTATCATGAGTAATAACCCCTTTGGCCACGGCATGTGAAGATGAAATGACCAAATCATAATTTCTCAAATCAAATTCCTCTATAGCCAAGGGATAAAAGGGGAGATAATACCGATACCATTTTTTTACCAATGGGAATTTTTGTAAAAAAGAGGTATAAATTGGAGCTTGTTTTAGGGAAGAAAACTCTAATTTTTTTTTATCTGCCAGAAGCGTAAATATAGGACCAGGATAGATTTGATAAATAGCTTCTAATGTTTTTTCTGCACCACCAATGGTTAACAGCCAGTCATGCACAAGGGCAGTTTTCACTTATTTTCTAATACCTTATGAAATATTTCTAAATACTCCTGGGCTGTTTTTTCCCAACTAAATGCCTTAGCCCTTTCTAAGCCTTTCTCACGTAGATTTTCTTGTAAAGAGACATCATTTAGCACTTTATAGATACCTCTAGTAATGTTGTCAATATCATAAGGATTTACATAAAAGGCAGCATCACCACAAACTTCTGTCAAAGAAGTTTGCTGAGAGGTGATCACTGGGCAACCACAAGCCATAGATTCTAAAGCAGGCAGTCCAAAACCTTCATATAAAGAAGGATAGATAAAAAGGGTGGCTAGGTTATAAAGATAGGCCAGTCCTTGATGGTCAACATATCCCAAGTAATAAATATCTTTTTGACCTCTTATCATCTCTTTTACAGTTTTATTTTCCCATCCAGGAGCACCTGCTATGACCAGCTTTATCTCTTTTTTGACGCCCAGAGGTAAATTTAAATAGGCCTTTATCAGACGAAGTAAATTTTTTCTGGGTTCAAGGGCACCTATGAATAAAATAAATTTTTCTGGTAAGGCAAAATTGGTTTTAAATTGTTTTAATATGGCAAAAGGATAAAGTTTAAAAGTCTCTCTATCATAACCATTATAAATTACCTTTATCTTTTCCGCTGGCAGGGAGAGAAAATTTAAGGCTTCTTTTTTGATGTATTGAGAAACAGTGACAATTAAATCAGCTCGTTTTATATTAGGCCAAAAATTTTTTTCAAAGTCCTTTACTCTATCCTTAGGATGCCACTGGGGATATTTACAAAGGGAAAAATCATGTACAGTGACAATTACTTGTTTGGCTTTTATGCCAGGAAGAGGAATAAAATTGGGTTCAAAATAAAGGTCAAAAAAATTTTTATGACCATGACTTAATAAACTCTTTAACTTCCGCAATCCATAGCCCATAAAAGGGATTTTTCGCAAATAGAATTTCAACTTATTGAATGTTCTTAAAGACACACTGTCTGAATTATAAGCAAATAATTCTTTAGTAAAAAAACCATAAAAAAAGGTATAATCAAAGGTATTATCCAACCTCGGGAAATACCGACACAATTGATAAGTATAAACACCCACCCCTGTCAAGGGAGAAAGTAAAGGTATGGTATTAACCACTATATTAAACATAAATCTATCATACACAGAATAAAACAATCTTTAAACCCTTTCAAATTTGTTTTAAATTTGTTATTTTAAGGTATGCAATTAAACTCACGTATTGCCAGAAGAATTATAGAAACGGTAGGTGCTTATGGCACTCCTCCAGAATATGGTTTTCAATTTTTCACTGCTGGATTAGATGAGTATTTACGGTGTATTCATGAAGAATATCTAAAAACATATATTAAAGAAGAAGGTGGCTCAGTAGTAAAGATTGTCATTGGTGCCTATGGAGGGGGAAAAACCCATTTTCTCTATAGCATTCGGGAACTGGCTTGGCAGGAAAATTTTGTAGTGAGTTATGTAGCTTTAAGTCCAGAAGAAAGCCCTTTTCACCGTCTAGAAGCAGTTTATAGGACTATTGTCAATAACCTTACTTATCCCCTCCAGCCTGAAGAGTTACTTAAGGGAGTGGAAAAAGGCATTGAGGCCTTTTTAATCACTTGGTATGAAAAGCAAATGGATGTTTTTAAAAATATAGGTTTAAAAGGGGAGGTATTAGAAAAGGAAATTGAACAATATTTAGAATCTGTTCAGAGAAATATTGAAAACATTAATTTCGCTAAGGCTGTAGCTACTGCCTTTTTTGCTCTTCATGATGAGGATGAAAAGACTTTTAAACATGTTTTGCAATGGCTCAAAGTAGAAGGTTATGATAAAGGTATCTACCGTCCTCTGGGAATTTTATCTCCTATTGATAGAAGTAATGCCTTTTCTATATTACGTTCTTTAGTCCAATGGGTGCGCAATATTGGTTATAGTGGTTTAGTAATCTTATTTGATGAGGCAGAGCAAATTCCTAGTCTCAGCACTCGTCAACGGGAACTTACCCTCTCAAATTTAAGAGAACTCATTGATGCTTGTATGTATACTTCCTTTAGACATGTAATGATTTTTTATGCCTTACCTGATGAACGTTTTTTTGAAGGACCTTCCCATATCTATGAGGCATTAAAACAAAGAATTTCTTCTGTATTTGATTTTTTTAATCCCTCAGGAGTGAAAATTAAATTAGAAAATACTAAAGGAGACCCCCTCGCCTTATTAGAGGAAATTGGGTATAAATTGAAGTATATCTTTGAAACTGCTTATGGAGTGCGTTTTCCTTCCCAGATAGAAAATGTAATTAAGATTGTAGCTCAAGAGGCCTATGAACGTCGGTTTGGAGATATTGGTTATATTAGATTGTTCGTGCAAGGAATAATTAAGGTTTTTCACCTCTTACGAAAAAATCCTTTACTAGTCAATAAGACAAGTGAAATCTGTCAAATATTAGAAGAAGGTAGTGGATGAAAGGTATAAGGGTTAAACATTTTACCTTAGGCGAAGGGAGAATCATAGATACTCGCTACCATGGTTATGAATGCCTAGTGCATTTTATCTCAGGTCTCACTCGATGGGTCAAGAGACGCTATCTTGTATTTTTAGAACCACCTAAAAGGATAGAAAAAGAAAAACCTCCTCTTCCTATTTCTTTCCATTGGCCAAAATTAATAAAAGGGGGTCGGGAAGTAATAGAGGCCTTTAGAGCAGGTATTGTGCCTGGGAACTGGATAAAAAGTTGGACTGTAGGTAGGGCTAAAGAGTTGGCTCAAATAAAAACTTGGCTCCATGACCAAACTTCAGGTGCCATAATCATTAAAGGAGAATATGGTGCAGGAAAAACACATCTCATTGAATATCTTTATCATCAGGCACAAGAATTGAATTATGCGGTAGCTAGAGTAAGTATAGAACCTTTGAGTGCACACCTTGCCTTTCCTAAACGAGTTTACCGTGAATTAGTGCAAACATTCCGTGTGCCTCAAGGAGAAAGGTTTCTCAATTTCCGAGAGACTCTTAGTATTTTAGCTCAAAAAAAGGCACTCAAAGATCACTTTATCTTAGGTCCGTTTTTTAATATCTTGAGGAGAAAAGAAGTTACTACTCCTATGTGGCAATGGATAGAAGGTTTGGAAAGCACATTTAATGAATTTGGCAGTTTATATGATCATACCACCGCAGCCAACATTTATAGCTATATACTTTCAGGTATAAGCCGGGCCTTGGTGGAATACCTGGATACCGCTGGTCTGGTGTTGCTTTTTGATGAAACTGAGAGCACTGGTATTTATCGTTATAGTTATGAATGGCAGCGGGGAATGAATTTTTTACGGGGGCTAATTTTGGTAGCTAACGATGAACCAGATTTATTAGAAGAAAGGATTGTTAAAAGAGAATACTGTTATCAAGGAGAAATCACAAGCCTGGTTTATTCTGGTCATCGTAAACTCCCCTATATTTATCAATTACCTACTTACTTAAAGGTAGCCTTTGCTGTCACCCCTGATTTTTCTATCCAAGAAATGATGGATGAATACAATATTTATATACTTGAGCTAGAACCATTAGAGCCTCAATATCTAGAACATTTCTTTTATCGCTTTGTAGAACTTTATCGTAAGGTTTACGGCCTCAGACTAACTGCTAGGGAAAAGAGGGAAATTTTTACCTTTATTAAAGGATATGCCCCTATTTCTACCCGTATTTTTATCAAGGCCATGGTAGAATGCCTGGATTTTAAGAGATTTTACCCTGCAGGAGAGGTAAAGACCCTGGCTGGAGGATTGTCTTGACCCCTCTTAAGAACTGTGTTACTTAACCATCATGGTAGTAAAAATTAAAAAGAGAAAACCTATTACTGCCCCGGATGAGTTTATTTCTTTACCTAACCGCATTGTTCAGTATGTTCAGGCAAATTTAAAACAAGTGCTTACTATTACCACTGTTTGTGTAGTTTTAATCTCTATCTTTCTTTTAGGCCGGGCATGGTGGCATAAAAGAAAGGAACATTCCTTTATCCTTTATACAAAAGCAGAAAATCTTTTAAAAAATAAACAGCAGGATAAGGCAGAAACAGTCTTAAATCAATTGATAAAAACACATAGTCCAGCAAGTAATTTTGCTTGTCTACAGTTAGCTACTGTTTATGAAGAGCGAGAGCAATGGGAGAAGGCGATTATTATGTATCAAACTTATCTTAAAAAAAGCAATGATAAAGACATTTTTTCTCCTTTTGTATGGCATGCCTTGGGTTGCGATTATTGGATTTCACAAAAGCCTTCAGAAGTAGAGAAGGCACTAAAAAATATCATTAAAAATTACCCTGACCATCCTTTAGCTAATTGGGCTTATATTAATTTAGGTCTTTTAATAGAAGAGAAAGAACCTTTTAAGGCATTAGAGATGTATAATTTGGCCTTAAAAAAAGAAAGTCCTCTTAATCCCCCCTGGCTAGATTTTAAAATAAAGGCATTAAAAATTAATTATCCTGCTTCCCAAGAGGAGCAGGATACGGCCCGAAGGGAAAAGTAGAATAAGAAAAAAGCACACTCTCCGGCCACTTATTTTCTTGACAAACATACTTTAACCGCTACAATTGTGCGTTAGGAAAATGGCATTGCGAATTTATAATACTCTTAATAAGAGAAAAGAAGAGTTTATTCCGCTACAACCAGGAAAGGTGAAGATATATGTTTGTGGTATTACTGCCTATGATTATTGCCACATAGGACACGCCCGTTCAGCCGTTGTCTTTGATGTTATTGTTAAGTATTTACGTTATTTAACGTATAATGTTACTTTTGTCCGCAACTTTACCGACATAGATGATAAAATTATCAAACGTGCCCAAAAAGAGCATAAAGTTCCTCATGAAATTGCCCGATATTTTATTAAGGCATTTTATGAAGATATGGAGGCGTTAGGTGTAGCTAAAGGTGATATAGAACCCAAAGCTACAGAGCACATTCCAGAAATGATTGCCTTAGTTGAAAAATTGCTTCAAAAGAATTATGCCTATATTGCCAATGGAGATGTGTATTTCAGTGTAGAAAGGTTTCACCAATATGGTAAGCTTTCCGGAAGAAGCTTGGATGAGATGTTAGCCGGGGCAAGAGTAGAAGTAACACCTCAGAAACGTCACCCTTTGGACTTTGTTCTTTGGAAAAAGGCTAAACCCAATGAACCTTGGTGGGAAAGTCCTTGGGGAAGGGGCAGACCAGGATGGCATTTAGAGTGCTCAGCCATGAGTATGAAATATTTAGGTGAGACATTAGATATCCACGGAGGAGGACAGGACCTCATTTTTCCCCATCACGAAAATGAAATTGCTCAATCAGAGGCAGCTACTGAAAAACCTTTTGCTAAATACTGGATTCATCACGGTTTTGTGATGGTAAATAAGGAAAAAATGTCTAAATCTTTAGGAAATTTTTTTACCATTCGTGAAGTATTAGCCAAATTTCACCCTGAGGCCTTGAGGCTCTTTTTCTTAAGTCATCATTATCGCAGCCCTATAGACTTCTCTGATGTAGCGTTAAAAGAAACTACAAACGCCCTAGAAAGAGTTTATTTAACCCTTAAAAGGGCTCAAGATAGGATAGGGAAAGAAGTAGAGTTTGAAGAACAAGCGTTAAAGGATAAACCCTTATATCACCAATTAACAGGCATAGAGACTAAATTTAAAGAGGCCATGGATGATGATTTTAATACTGCCTTAGCTCTGGCGTATTTATTTAGCGGTATAAAGGCTATTAATGTTTATCTAGAAGAAAAAAAACCAGAAAAAAGCTTATTGGCCTGGGCTATTGCCAAAATAAAGACTTTAGGAAAAGTCTTGGGATTATATCAATCTTCACCTGAAACCTTTCTTACCCAGGGAGTAGCTTTGACCAAAGAAGAAATACAAAAACTTATTGATAAAAGGTCAGAGGCTAGAAAAATGAAAGATTGGGCTACTGCCGATGCTATTCGGGAAAAATTGAGACTTGCAGGTATTATTTTAGAAGATACTCCAGTTGGAACTACTTGGAGAAAAAAAAGGGATTAGGAGAAAGGATATGGATAATTTCCATATTTTTACTGTTTCTTTGCGGCTTCCGAAAAATTTGAAACCTTTAATAGAACTTGCTTATAATCTTCGCTTTGCTTGGAATCCTGAGATAATCGCCCTTTTCCGCCGCATAGACCGTCATCTCTGGGAAGAAACATATCATAACCCAGTGCTTTTATTATCTCAACTCAGTGGAGCACGCATTCAAGAATTGTCTAAAGATAATTCCTTTTTAGATTATTTGAACCGTGTTTATGAGAATTTTAAAAATTACATAGAAAGTCCTCATTTTTCTCCTTTTTTTAAAAAAGAAACAGATTTTTTGGTAGCTTACTTTTCTGCGGAATTTGGTTTAACTGATTGCCTACCTATGTATTCTGGTGGTCTTGGTGTCTTGGCAGGAGATCATCTTAAGTCAGCTAGTGATTTAAATATACCTATGGTAGGTATAGGCCTTTTATATCAACATGGTTATTTTAGACAAAGGCTTACTAGCAATGGAGAACAGAAAGAGGTTTATCCTGAAAATGATTTTTATCATATGCCATTACACTTAGAAAAAGATAAAAATGGCAATCCTATTTTAATCTCCGTAGATTTTAAAGACCAGAAAGCATATGCCCAGATATGGCGTGTAGACATTGGTAGAGTGAAGCTTTATTTATTAGATACCAACATTCCTCAAAACCCACCTGATATTCAAAATACCACATTTCGCTTATATGATGCTCATAGGGAAATACGACTGCGTCAAGAAATCTTATTAGGCATCGGTGGGGTAAGAGTTCTTCACACTTTTGGCATCTCACCTACTATTTATCATATGAATGAGGGACATTCAGCCTTTGCAGGTTTAGAAAGAATCAGGGTATTAAGGGAAAAAACTGACATTTCTTTTGATGCTGCTCATTTGGCGGTGATGGCTAGTAATGTTTTTACCAGTCATACTTCTGTCCCTGCTGGTATAGATATTTTTGACCCTCAGTTAATAGAGGCGTATTTTTGTAATTATACTCCCAGTTTAGGTATTTCTATACCTGTATTGTTGGGCTTAGGTAGGAAAAATCCCGCAGACCATAATGAACCCTTTTGTATGAATATTTTAGCCATGAAACTTTCAGGACATATTAATGCGGTGAGCAAACTCCATCAGCAAGTCTCACAGAAATTGTGGCATATACTTTGGCCTAAAATCTCTGAAGAAGATGTTCCTATAAAATATGTTACTAATGGAATTCATGTGCCCTCTTGGGTTTCTCATGATATGTCAGAACTTTACAATCGTTATCTAGGCCCCCACTGGTTTGAAGACCCAGATAGTGAAAGGGTCTGGGCCAGGGTATTAGAAATTCCGGATGAAGAAATTTGGAGTGTTTGTGAGCGTAGGAGAGCTAGGTTGGTAGCCTTTTGTCGAGAACGATTACGAAATCAATTTAGACGGGGAGGAGTATCGCAAACTGAAATTGGAAGAATAACTGATATCCTTGACCCTGAAGCCCTTACCTTGGTTTGGGCTCGCCGGATGACCAACTATAAAAGACCTACTCTGATTTTTAGAGACCCAGAAAGGCTGGCCAGGATTTTGAATAATGATAAGCATCCTGTTCAAATAATTGTAGCTGGTAAGGCTCATCCTGCGGACAAACCTGCTAAGGCCTTAATTAAACAGATTATTGAATTGGCTAGACAAAAAGAATTTAGACGTCGTTTAGTATTCATTGAAGACTATGACCTGGAGGTAGCTAGATATTTTGTTCAAGGTGCTGATGTCTGGCTTAATACTCCACTTAAACCTAACGAAGCTTGCGGGACAAGTGGAATGAAGGCCATAGCTAATGGCGTTCTTCATTGTAGCACAGAAGATGGTTGGTGGGCAGAGGCCTATAATCCAGAAGTAGGATGGTTAATTGGTTTTGGTGATGAATATGATAACCCTGAATATCAAGCCAACGTAGAAAGCAATTCTTTTTATAATTTACTAGAACATGAAATTATCCCTTTATTTTACGATCGAGGGCCTAATGGTTTGCCTCATGGATGGATTAAAAAGTTAAAGATTTCTATGTATTCTCTATGTCCCCGATTTAATGCCCATCGCATGTTAGAAGAGTATACCACTGATTTTTATATTCCTGCTCTTCACTACTGGCAAAACTTGGTTCAAGAAAATATGAAAGGAGCAAAGGCGTTATCTCAATGGAAGACCAAAATTATGACTAACTGGGAAAAGGTTTCTATAATTAGTATTGAGCCTGTTGATAGTATAGAAATCCCTATGGGGGAAGAACTAAAAATTACGGCCTTAATTCATTTAGGGGAAATTTCTCCTGAAGAAGTAAAGGTAGAGATATATTATGGCCAGCTTTCCATCTCAGGAGAATTGAGAAAAAGAAAAACCATTCCCATGAAGCCTGTATTACAAGAAAGGAAAGGTGTTTATCGATTTGAAGGTAGTTTTCGTTGCCAAGACACAGGAAGATTTGGATACAAAATAAAGATCACCCCCTATCACCCTTACCTGGTTCCTTCTTATTATATCCTTGGATTTTTAGTGATTTGGGGATAAGTGCAATTTAATTTTATTTGCCAAATTATAAATATTTGTTTTGATTTTTGGGGAATTAATACCCAATAGTTTTTTATCCTCCATAATAATTTTGCCGTTTATAATCACTGTCTCTATATCTGTTCCATGCACTGCATAAACTAGGTGTGAATAAGGATTATAAAATGGAAAAAGATGGGGTTGTTTAAAATTTATAATAATTAGATCAGCAAAATTCCCTTTTTTAAGCACTCCTATATTTAAAGAGAACATTTGAGCAGGATAAACAGTGGCCATTTTTAAAACAGTTTTAGCAGGCATAATAGTAGGGTCAAGTGAAAACCCTTTATGTATCTTGGCACAAGTATTCATCTCTTGAAATAAATCTAAATTATTGTTACTGGCACATCCATCGGTACCCAAAGCTACTAAAATATTTTTATCAAGTAATTCAGGTACTGGTGAAAGTCCACTAGCCAATTTTAGATTGCTTTCAGGACAGTGAACTACCTTTACTCCTGTATCTCTAATAATATTTACTTCTTCTCTAGTAAGCCAGTTGGCATGAACTATAATAGTCTTTTGGTCTAAGATGCCCAAATGGTAAAGATAAGTTAGAGGTGTGAAGCCATGTATTTTTTTAATTTCTTCCACTTCCCATTTTGTCTCAGCTACATGGATAAAGAAAAAAGTCTGGTAATCATCAGCCAGCTTCTTAGCAAACTTAAGGGTTTTATCAGAACAGGTATAAGGGGCATGGGCAAAAACTGCAGGGATAATTAATTCTGAAACACTTTGCCATTTTTTTAAAAATTGCTCTGCATGCAAGATGTTCTTTTTAGGGTCAAGCACACTAGGAGCGGGAAAGTCTATTATCCCTTGAGCCAAAATAGCCCTTATACCTAAATCTAAACAGGCCTTCACTGCTCCATCCTCACAAAAATAGCCATCAGCAAAACAGGTAGTGCCACTTCTTATCATCTCCCAGCCTGCTAAAAGTGTACCCCAATAGGTAAATTCTTCATTAACAAATGCCTTTTCTATAGGAAAAATATAAGTATCTAACCATTTATCTAATGGTAAATCATCAGCCAAGCCCCGAAAAAGACTCATCGCAGCATGAGTATGGTTGTTAATTAGGCCTGGCATAACTAATTTATTTGAGGCCTTAATTACCTTTTTTGCTTGAGAAAACAGCTCTTTTGGTGGCTGTCCACTATTTACTTCTCTGATTTTATTACCCTTAATAAAAACATAGCCAGGATTATACCAGGTATCTCTTTCATCCAAAGTTACAATAATACCATCATAAATGAGCGTATCCATTGTTTATTCTCTAAAGCTTTTTACCAACTGAGGTAGAACTTCTCCTGCTTTTCCTAGAAGCGTGATGTCTGCTATTTCTGATGCCTCAGTTTTTTCTATATTTATCTCTATAATCAAGGCCCCCTTTTCTTTAGCTAGCCAGATAAGAGAAGCGGCAGGTTGAACTACGGCCGAAGTGCCTATTACTAATAGAACCTCAGTATTTTCTATAGCTTCAATGGCTTTATCTAATACCTCTGGGTCTAAAGCCTCCCCAAACCAAACCACGTTTGGACGTAATAAGCTGCTACATTTAGGACAGGTAGGTAGAGAAGGTAATGGTATACTCCTATCTTGGGCCAAATACTCACAGGTGGTGCATTTCACCCACCAGATGTTTCCATGTAACTCCACCATGTTTTTATTTCCTGCCTGCTGGTGAAGACCATCTACATTTTGGGTAATGAGTAAAAAATCAGGGATAATTTTTTCTAAATCTACCAAGGCTTTATGAGCAGGATTAGGTTTAACTTTAGCTATAACTTCTCGTCTCCAATTATAAAATTTCCACACCAGCTCGGGATTGCGCTGAAACGCTTCTGGAGTGGCTAACTCCATCACATTATATTTACCCCATAACCCATTTGCTCCCCTAAAAGTAGGCACCCCACTTTCCGCTGAAATGCCTGCTCCGGTGAGCACCCTCAAACGACGACAATGTAAGATAGCTTCTCTTGCTTTTTTAATCATAAGCAAAATTTATTATATTTTATTAAATTTGCAATGATACAATAGAGACCCTTATCTTGAATATTCCCCAGAATTTAGGCGTTAATCTTTAAAAGCATCCCTGTCTACCCTGCCCAACGGCAGGCGGGCCTGCCCGACGGCAGGTGGGTGGATTTTCTTTTAAAGTTATTACGGTTTTGAGGAGCTTACCTTTTTTGGTATCAGGAAGTTTTTCTAAATAAGGATTTTTGTATCCCATAGGGCAGGTTGACAAAACTAAGTTGATTGACATATTATAGCTTTAACATTGATGCGTGGATGCTACAAATTGAATTTTTCAATTAGCTAACGATTAGGTAATAAGGGGAAAATTATGGAAATAAAACTTGAAAGCACAGCATTTAAGGAAGGTGGTATGATACCCAAGAAATATACCTGCGATGGGAAAGATATATCTCCTCCTCTATCATGGGGAACTGTACCAGAAGGAACACAAAGCCTGGCTCTCATTTGTGATGACCCAGATGCTCCCATGGGAACATGGGTGCACTGGGTGATATTTGACATTCCCCCTCATATTACCGAATTCCCTGAAGGGATACCTCCTAAAAAAATATTAGAGAATGGAATAAAGCAAGGTAAGAATGACTTTGGTAAAATTGGCTATGGTGGTCCATGTCCACCTGGAGGTACTCATAGATATTACTTTAAATTATATGCCTTAAATAAAAAACTTACCCTTGAACCCGGAGCGACCAAAGATGAGCTGTTAGCGGCTATGAAGGAATGTATATTGGCGCAGGGTCAACTTATGGGGAAATATAAAAGATAAAATAAAGAATGAATTAAGACTCTTAAAATGGACAGAAAAACGGCTTTTTCTGAATTGAAAAAACGGGTGAAGAATAAAAATCTTATAAAACACATGCTGGCTACTGAGGCAGTAATGGCGGCTTTGGCAGAAAGACTTGGAGAAAATAAAGAAAGCTGGATGCTAGCTGGTCTTTTACACGATATTGATTATGAGGAAACAAAAAACCAGCCTGAAAGGCATGGTTTACGAGGAGCAGAAATATTGGAAGAGATGGGCTTACCCCAAGAAGTGGTTTATGCAGTAAAAGCACACAATCCCATACATAATTTGTTAAGAAATAGTAATTTAGATAAGGCACTTTATGCCGTAGATCCCCTGACGGGTCTTATTGTTGCTTGTGCACTGATAATTCCAGAAAAGAGACTATCTAAGATAGATAGCGAGTTTGTGCTTAGAAGATTTAAAGAAAGAGGATTCGCTGCCGGAGCTAATAGAGAACAGATTAACACCTGTTCTGAATTTGGCCTTTCACTTGAAGAATTTGTAGATATTGCTCTTAAGGCCATGCAAAATATCGCGGGTGAATTGGGACTTTGATTTTTAGGATACAGAAATACCTTTAAAAACATGGTCGGGACGACAGGATTTGAACCTGCGACCCCAGCGTCCCGAACGCTGTGCTCTTCCAGGCTGAGCTACGTCCCGATAATTTATTTTTATCTGATTTTTGAATATTTGACAAGGTATTTGGGGTTTGCTATATTCCTTCCAAAAATGAAGGTCCTTCTTATCGAAGACGATCTTGGTTTAGGAGAAAGTCTTAAGGAATATTTAGAAATAAATGGTATTCAAGTAAAATGGCTTAGTGATGACCGAGAGGTGGAGGTTGTTTTCCTCACCCAAAGTTTTGATGTTATTATTTTGGACCTTATTCTTAAATATCAAAAGGGAGAAGATATTTTAAAAAAACTCAGGACAAAGGGAATAAACACTCCAATTTTAATCCTCACTGCTAAAAAGGAATTGAGAAGCAAAGAAATCTGTTTTGAAAGGGGTGCTGATGATTATTTGGTTAAACCTTTTTCACCTAAAGAATTATTATTAAGACTTAAGGCCTTAACCCGAAGGGAACACAGAGAACAAGTTATTTCTATAGAGAATTTAAAAATAGATTTAGAAAAAGAAACCATATATCAAGAAGATAAGGAAATCAAACTTTCTCCTAAAGCGTGGCAACTTCTGTCCCTTTTTATTAAGCACCAAGGCAAGATAGTAAGTAAGACACAAATTTTAAACTATATTTGGGGAGATCAACCAGTAGGCGAAGAGATTATCCGAACATATGTAAAAGAATTAAGAAAGATATTACCAGAAAATACCCTAGAAACTTATAAGGGTAGGGGATATCGATTAAAATAAAATTTGAGTATAAGACCTTATTAGTTTTTTTCCTCTTAATTTCAGTGGGTATTTCTATTCTCAATGTCATAGCTATTTCCTTCTATAGGTTTTCTTTAAAGGAAAATTACTATCAGAGAGCAGAAATAGAATTGAAAATGGCTCGATACCAAAAAAATTATAATTTGCCTTCTTATATCAAGGTTTCAAAAAAACCTCTTTTAGACAAAGAGTTAGAGCTCCTTCCCCAGACTCTGAATGGAAAATTTGTCTATCTAGATTGGGGTCCTGGTTATAAGGAAGTTAAGGACCTTGCCACTAATCTTTTTCTGTGGGAAACAGCCTTAGTATTATCCCTCACTTTTCTGTTTTATAAAATTTTATGGATACATCTGAAAGAGAGGGAAGAAAATAGGGTTTTTTTGGAAATGATTCTCCTTACCCTTTCCCATAAACTGGGTAATTTTTTGGCAACTCAACGATTAAATATAGAAATCCTTAAAGAAACTCCCAGCTCTGCTGCTTTAAATAGATTAGAAAAGGGCTATATGTTTATTGAAAAGGAATTTAATCATACTTTAAATATTATTAAAAATTTTAAAGCTGGTTCCAGAGAAGACGAAAAGATTAATTTAAAATTTATTATAGAATCTATCTTGGTTGAATTTGAAGATGCACTAAAAGACAAAAAATTAAATTCAGATGTGATAGATGTGATTATGACTGGATGTAAAACTGATATAGAAATGATTTTTTACTTAATCATTGAAAATGCTGTTAAATATGCAAAAAGAGAAATTTCTATCCAGCTTAAAAAAGAAAACAATTTTGTTTCATGCTTTATTAAAAACGATATTGATCCTCTCATACCAAAAGGAAGCGGAATTGGTCTTGCTTTAGTACGTCAACTTACTCAAAAGCACAAAATAGGATTCAACCATAGAGAAGAAAATGGATACTTTATAGTAAATTTTAGTCTCCCGTTGAAAACCAAGCAAATCAGGTTATTTTGCCTCTAACCTGTTGCCGCTATTTTTCAGAACAATTAAGGTGGTAATAAAAATGCTTATTATGGAAGTTTGATTTATAGACTAAAAAACAAATGGGGCACCTGGTTAGATTTGTAGTTATCTCAGCGGGTGAAAAAAGTCTTCATCTGGCATTTTGAGGCTTATATAATTTAAATTTACTCTTGACTTTCCCAAATTACCAGATATATACCTCTTTTTAGGGAATGCAACTGCCTCAATCTGTGACGCTGTGTTCTTGAATTATGTTTTTCAGGGTCTCTATTCGTTTAGAATGTAAATAATATCTCCCTGGCTGATTTGAGTCTACTCCAGCATCTTGGACAATTACTGTTTCTATCAGTTGTTTCAAAAGTTGTTTGCCCTTTTCTGTCAGATTGAGTTGCGATTCAATGAGAACTCCTTCTACTGGTCGCATTTCTTGCTTTTCAATAAAGGAAAGTGTTTTATCTTCAAGCTCTACTGGCAATGGTCCCAATTTTCGCATCACCAAAATTGTTCTATCTTCATCTACAAATATATAAGCATCATTAAAATCAAGCATATCACACCCCCTTACATATTTCAAAGGTATTTTCTTTTATCAGATCCATCCCTTAGTTTCTTATAACACAAAGGGAGAAAAAAGCCAGAGGATTTCCCAAAATCCGCGATTGATTTTTGGATAAAATCCCAACCAATTTTCTCTCAAGCCTGTCTGCCCCTGCCCGACGGCAGGCGGGCCTGCCCGACGGCCGTGTCTGCCGACAGGCAGGCAGGGAGGAGCGCAGCGAGCACTCCTTATATCTTTTGATGTTGGTTGTTTCACCTTTTAGGTGATAGTGATACGTCAAGGTTAACTTTACCAACCTGTTTATAGCTTAGCAGATTGCTCCGTTAAGCCATCAAGACCAAGCCCTTCAGGGTGGCTTCCACCAGTCTTGATGGCACCCCGCAATCTGCTTTTTAAAAAGTAGAGTTGGTTGAAAGGAAAAAAGTTTTTTTCTTTCTCGCCAACCTTAATTTTAGTAAATAGTGAGGGAGTAAGGAGTGAGTGAGACAAAAAACTTATTTGGCTATTTCATTCCCTCACTATTTCACTACTCACTGATTTAATGTTTTGGCATTTGGATTTTGAAATTTGGATTTTTTAGACCATATTTAAACGTTTGTTCTTTTTGTTAAATTACTTATGGCCTGACTTTGACATAGTCCTAGTTACCCTATCAAAACTGTTGAAACTTTGTGGAAAATTTGTTAGATTAAAGAGTGGTTTTTTCGAGAAGAAAAACAGGTTTTAAACAAAAGAACTGAGTTTTATTATTACTATTATTCTTATAGAAATAGTATAATAAAAAAAGTGGAGTGAATAAATAATGGAAATAAGAATTTTACGTGAGGAAATTTTAAATCCTTTACAAAAGGTCCAACCGCTTATTGAAAAAAGGTCTACAATGCCTATTTTGTCTCATGTTTTATTAGATGCTAAAGAAAATTCATTAGATATTTTTGCCACAGATTTACTTTTGGCTTTTAAAGGTACTTGTAAACCAATAATTTCACAGCCTGGAAAGATTGTGGTACATGCAAAAGCTCTATATGAAATTATAAGAAATCTTAATTGTGAAGAGATTTATTTAAGAGAAAATGAAAATCAATGGTTAGAGATCAAAGGAGGAAACTCATTCTTTTCTTTAGCATCTTTGCCTGTAGAAGAATTTCCTTCATTTCCTGAGATAGGACATTTTAATTTAGTTTTCATTTCAGGAGAATTACTTAATAAAGCTATAACAAAAACATATTTTTCTATGGCTAAGGAAGAATTAGATACACATTTAGCAGGTTTATGTTGTGAAAAAATAGACAAAAAATTGCGGTTTGTCTCTACAGATAGATTTAGACTGACTTATATGGAAATTCCATTTGAGGATATAGAAATCCTTCAGTTTGAAAAAAATATAATGATTCCCAAAAAAGCAGTATTGGAAATTTTAAGACTGAATCCACGAGAAACATTGGAAATAGGCTTTGATAACAGTGCAGGAGTAATAAAAATACCTCCTTCGCCAGCCGTGTCTGCCCCTGCCCGACCGGCAGGCGGGGACAGGCAGGCAGGCGAAAATGGAGATTTACTTTATATAAGACTTATGGAAAATAGGTTTCCTCAGTACCAACATATCATTCCTGAAAAGAATGAGTATGAAGCAAAGATTCCAAAAGCCCCATTAAAGGATATTTTGAGAAGAATGAATATTTTAGTAGATGAAAAAAATAAAGTAGCTGATTTTCTATTTACTAAAGACAAACTTACATTATTTCTGGATAATCCTGAAATGGGTAAAGCACAAGAAACTTTAGAGATAGAAGTTGTGCCAGGGAGAAATTTAACGAAAGAAATGAAGTTTATTTTTAATATTTCTTATCTTTTAGATATCCTAAATGTTTTGGATAGTGAAATATTTATTTTTGGTCTTAACACTGCCGAAAAAACACCGTGTGTAATTACAGGTGAGAATGACCCTGGTTTTAAAGCCTTTATTGTGCCTATTATGGAGAAAAAAGAAGATGAGTGATGGATATACAGCCCAAAGTATAAAAGTTCTTAAACAGCTTGAGGCAGTTCGTCAGCGTCCTGCTATGTATATTGGAAATACAGGTATAGAAGGTCTACATCATTTAGTTTTTGAGGTAGTGGATAACAGCATTGATGAAGCCATTGCAGGTTACTGTGATTGGATTAAAATCACACTCCATCCTGATAATAGTGTAGTAGTAGAAGATAATGGACGTGGAATTCCTGTGGATATTCATGAGACAGAAGGTATTCCCGCAGTTGAAGTAGTGATGACAAAATTACATGCTGGGGGGAAATTTGACCAAAAAATATACAAAATTTCTGGTGGACTTCATGGAGTAGGTGTTTCTGTAGTTAATGCCCTTTCAGAATATCTAGAAGTAGAAATTAGACGTGAAGGAAGGGTCTACTGGCAAAGATATGAAAGAGGGAAAGTAGTCACACCATTATCAGTTAGAGGAGAAACACAGCGACGAGGCACAAAAATTACCTTTTTGCCAGATGAATCTATTTTTAAAAGCATCAATTTTGATTTTGATATTTTAAACCAACACTTTCAAGAATTAGCGTTTCTCAATCCGAATCTTAGTATTGAATTTGCTGACCAACGTATTGGAAAAAACGTAGTTCATAAATATCAAGGAGGGATTGTTAGTTTTGTAAAATATCTAAATCGGACAAAAAATGTATTACATGAACCAATTTATATTTCAGGTGAAAAAGAAGATATAAAAGTGGAAATAGCCATTCAATATAATAGTGGATATAGTGAGAGAATTTTAAGTTTTGTAAATAATATTAATACTAAAGAAGGTGGTTTTCATGTAGTAGGATTCAAATCTGCTCTAACTAGATGTTTAAATTTATATACCACTCAAAATAATTTATTGAAGAAAGAAAAACTTTCTGGTGAAGATGTAAGAGAAGGTTTGACTGTAATAATCTCTTTAAGAATGCCCAATCCTCAGTTTGAAGGGCAGACCAAGACCAAGTTAGGCAATAGTGAGGTAAAGGGATTAGTAGAGTCTATGGTTAATTCTGAACTATTTTCCTATCTTGAGGAAAATCCTACTATAGCAAAGGCCATTGTGGGTAAAATAATTGAGGCGGCAAGGGCTAGAGAAGCTGCTCGCCGAGCAAAAGAATTGGTGAGGCGTAAGGGTGTTCTGGGAGATTCCAGTTTGCCAGGGAAATTGGCAGATTGTCAAGAAAAAGACCCTGCTAAGAGCGAATTATTTTTAGTAGAAGGGGAGTCAGCAGGTGGTTCTGCTAAACAAGGTAGAGATAGAAGATTTCAAGCAATTTTACCCTTACGTGGAAAGATATTAAATGTAGAAAAAACTCGTATTGACAAAATTCTTAATAGTCAAGAGATAAGGACACTCATTTCTGCCTTGGGTACTGGTATTGGAGAGGATTTTGACATCAATAAATTGCGGTATCATAAAATTATTTTAATGACAGATGCTGATGTAGATGGTTTACACATTCGCACATTATTGCTTACTTTTTTCTATCGTCGGATGCAGGAAATTATTCAAAAAGGCCATCTTTATATTGCCCTTCCTCCTTTATTTCGCTTAGCAAAGGGTAAAAAAGAAGAATTTTATGTGGAAGACGAAAATTCTCTTCAGAGGTTTTTAATAGAGCAAGCTAGTAAAAATATCATAGTAACAGACCAAAAGAAATCACTAAAATTAGAAAAGCAAGCGCTAAAGAGCTATCTTACTAATGCCTTTATTTATCATTCCTTTATGGCGGAACTTGTAAAACAGGGATATCCAGAGTTTCTAATAGAGAGTTTAATCCTTTTTGGTATAAAAGAAAAAACACTTCTTGGTGATGAAATAGCAGTGTCTAAATTAAAGGAGTTTTTAGTAGAAAAAGGCATTAAAGAAAGAAAAATATATAAAGACCAAGAAACTGGTTTTTATACATTAGAGGTAAGTGTAAATGGTCATTTATCTTTAGTAGATAGCAAATTGATAAACTCCTTTGATTATCAAAAGTGTTTCAGCTTAAAGAAAAAACTTCATTTAAATGCCACACCTCCCTATTTTTTTTATAAGAATGGTCAAGAAATCAAGGTGGAAAAAGAGAATCTTCTATGGATGACCATCTTAGAG
The DNA here is from genome assembly GCF_001577525.1 of Candidatus Desulfofervidus auxilii. GTDB lineage: Bacteria > Desulfobacterota > Desulfofervidia > Desulfofervidales > Desulfofervidaceae > Desulfofervidus > Desulfofervidus auxilii. Next base: position 1,529,923 of record NZ_CP013015.1, read on the forward strand.
GAAGTGAAGAAAGGTTATGTAATTCAACGTTATAAAGGTTTGGGCGAGATGAACCCAGAACAGCTTTGGGAGACCACCATGAATCCTCAAAAAAGGGTATTACTTCAGGTGACTATCCAAGATGCTGCTATGGCAGATGAGCTGTTTAGTATTTTAATGGGAGAGGCAGTAGAACCCAGGCGAGAATTCATTCAGACCCATGCCTTAGAGGCCAGCAGGCTGGATATTTAAGAGAAGCATTTCTTTTTGAAATTACAATCATCCAAGAAGGCACGGCCAATTGTTTTATTAATGGCTGAATGATACTTTTAGGGTAATCAAAAAGGACACGGATTATATCCACTGATTTTTTTATTTTTTCCTCAAAAACTCAAATTTTTTTCGGCAATTTTTGCAAAAGGAGGCAGATTTTACATCGGTATCTTCGATACTATTGGAAAAATGCATTACACAATGGGGATCCGGGCAATGGTCAAGACCATAAAGATGACCCAATTCATGGACTGCCTCTTTAAGAGAGCGCTGTTTAAAGAGGGTTTTATCTTCTGGAAGCCCATAAAAATTCTGATGGAGGCGGGCTAGGGCAATTACCGCTACTCCAGCATAAATAGCCGCCTCACCAAAGATAAAGTTCAAACCAGAGGTATATAGGTCTTTGTCCGTAATGCCCAATATAAACTCATTTCCTTCTTTGATAGTGAGCAACCTTTCTAAAAAAGGGCGGGAGAAATATTGTCCTCGGATGGGATTATAGGCCTGAGGTAATGAAAGAGGAGGATGTTCATCTATAGGTAGATGGAAAATATCAGCAAGCTGTTCTTTTAAAAATGCCAATATTTCTGAAATATCCCCTGTAAAAGGGGCCAGCACAATTTTATCAGGCATATTTTATCAAACACCTCCCAGTCATCTCTGGAGGTATAGGTATTCCAAGAACATGAAGAATGGTTGGAGCCACATCTCCCAGAATACCTGGCTGTAAAGTAATTTGAGGCACAGGTTCCTTTACTAAAATAAAAGGAACAGGATTTAAGGTGTGAGCAGTATGAGGTTGACCGGTTTTATAGTCTATCATTTGTTCGGAATTACCATGATCAGCAGTAACAAAGGCAATCCCATTTTGATTTTTTATTTCGGTTAAGATCTTTCCCAAACAGCTATCCACTGTTTCACAGGCCTTAATGGCTGCCTCTAAGACTCCAGTATGTCCTACCATGTCTCCATTAGCAAAATTAAGCACTATAAATGGATACTGCCTTTTTTTTAAATGCTTCAGTAATTCCATGGTTACTTCTGGGGCACTCATTTCAGGCTTTAAATCATAAGTGGGGACTTCTCTAGGTGAGGGAACAAGATGGCGGTCTTCTCCTGGAAAGGGCTCTTCTTTTCCCCCATTAAAAAAATAAGTGACATGGGCATATTTTTCTGTTTCTGCAATCCTTAATTGTCGCCAGCCGTGCTTACTTATGACCTCTCCTAAAATGTTTTTTAGGGTTTCTGGTGGAAAGGCAATAGGTAAGTTGAAACTGGCATCGTATTCGGTCATGCATACATAATAATTTAACTTGGGCCATTTTTCCCTAATAAAAAAATCAAAGTCTTTATAAGTCAATGCCCGGGTAATCTGCCTTATTCTATCTGGTCTAAAATTAAATGAAATAATTACATCACCATCATCTATAGTAGCTAATGGTTTGTTTTGGGAATTCATTATCACTGTAGGTTTGATAAATTCATCGGTTTCTCCCCTATCATAGGCTTTTTTTATGGCTTCTATGGCGGTTTTGGCCTTATAGCCTTTTCCTAAAACCATGGTTTGGTAAGCCATTTTTGTCCTTTCCCAACGTTTATCTCTATCCATAGCATAGTATCTGCCTGAAATAGTAGCAATAGTGCCTAAACCAATATTTTTAATCTTTTCTTCTACCTGTTGAATATATTTTAAGGCACTCTTGGGTGGGGTATCTCGCCCATCTGTAAATCCGTGGATAAATACTTGATTTAATCCTTGCTTTTTTGCCAATTGGCAAAGGGCATAAAGGTGGTCTAAAGAACTGTGCACTCGCCCATCAGAGAGTAACCCTAATAGGTGAATTTTTCCCTGTTTTGCCCGCTCCATAGCCTCCACTAAGATGGGATTTTCAAAAAAGTCTCCATCCTCAATAGATTGGCTTATTCGGGTTACTTCCTGATAAACAATGCGGCCTGCTCCTAAGTTAAGATGTCCTACCTCTGAGTTGCCCATTACCCCTTCTGGTAAACCCACTGCTTTACCATGCGCCTTTAAGGTAGTCCAAGGATAGGTGGCCATTAAAGAATCCATAACCGGAGTTTTGGCTAATGCCACTGCGTTACCTTCTCTTTTGGGATTTAGGCCCCAACCATCTAAAATAATTAAGATATTTGCCCTCAATTAATCTTCTCCTTTTAACGAATATAGTTTTTGCCAATCGATTCTAGGAACTTCTATCCATAAACCCTCTAAGTCATAATATGCCCTAATAGGCTCAAAAAAGATGTGAATCACCAGGTCACCATAATCTAAAAGTATCCAGTGACCCTGGTTAAAGCCTTCTATCCCTATGGGGCTATACCCATGTTCTTTCATCTTTGTTAAAATCTCTTGGGCAATGGCTTGAGTATGCCTATCTGAGCTTCCACTCATAATCAAGAAATAGTCTGTAAAATTAGAAAAACCCCGTAAGTCAAGTAATGATATATTCATGGCCTTTTTAGAAATAGCTGCTTTAAGACTAATCTTTTTTTTCATCCCCTCCTCTATAGAAATTAAACCGCTGAATGTATTCCTCCACAACCTTAGGAACAAGATAGCGAATTGATTTATTTTCTCTAACCAATCTTCTAATTTGGGAAGCCGAAATATTTAGCAAAGTGATAGGACAATAGTAAATAATTTTGCCTGAAGGAAGAAAAAATGAATCTTCCTCAGTTTTTACATCAGAGAAAAATTTGTTTAGAATGGGCAATATTTGCTCTTTAGTAAAACTTTTTCTAGGTATAACCACAAAATGAGCTAGTTTAAAAAGTGTTTGGGGTGATTTCCAGGTATCAATACCCAAGAAGGCATCCAATCCAAGAATGAAATAAAATTCAGCATCCTTTTCTTTTTGTAAGAGAAGTTTTAAGGTATCCACAGTATAAGATTTCCCATCCCTGATTCCTTCAATTTTAGATACATAAAAGTGAGGATTGTCAGCAATAGCCAAATTAACCATTTGATAACGGTGGGGAAAGGACACAAGTTCATCTACTGGACGGTGAGGGGGAATCCCACACGGGATAAAGATGACCTTTTCAAAATCCAGTTTTTCCCTAACTTCTTCAGCCGCCCTTAAATGTCCAAGATGAATAGGGTTAAAAGTTCCTCCTAAAATACCTATTTTCACAATGTTTAAGTTCTAATTTGCCCTTCTCCAAAGACAATAAATTTTGTAGTCGTCAATTCTTCTAAACTCATAGGACCATAGGCATGCAGTTTAGAGGTGCTAATGCCAATTTCTGAACCTAATCCCAACTGATTTCCGTCATTAAATCTAGTAGAGGCATTTACTAATACTACTGAAGCGTCTACTTTCTCCAGAAATTCCCAGGCGCGAGAATAGTTTTCAGTTACTATAGCTTCTGTATGATTAGAGCCATATTTAGCGATGTGGTTTATGGCCTCTTCCATATCAGCTACTATCTTCACTGCCAAGATTAAATCCAAATACTCTGCTGGCCAATCTTCTTCTGTGGCAGCCTTGGCTGATGGGAACAGATTGCAAGTCTTGGGACACCCTCTAATTTCCACGCCTGCTTGGGAAAAGGTTTTTAACATATCAGGCAAAAATTTCTCTGCTATGCCTTCATGGACAAGTAAGGTTTCCATAGCATTGCAAACACCTGGTCTTTGCACCTTGGCATTGAAGCAAATTTTTTTTGCCTTTTCTAAATCTGCCTTATCATCTACATAAACATGACACACACCTTTATAATGTTTTAATACAGGCATTTTGGCGTGCTCAGTGACAAATCTTATTAATCCTTCACCACCTCTGGGAATAATTAGGTCTATATATTCTTCCATTTCTAATAAGGCCAAAACAGCATCTCTATCTGTAATAGGTACCACTTGAATAGCCTTTTCTGGTAATCCTGCCTTCACTAAGGCTGCAGTCATGATATTACCCAGTATGATGTTTGAGTTAATAGCCTCAGAACCACCCCTTAAAATTACCACATTGCCTGCTTTAAGACATAAGGCGGCTGCTTCTATCGTAGCATCAGGCCGAGCTTCATAAATCATACCAATCACCCCCAAAGGAATTCGCATTCTCCCTACTTTTAGACCATTGGGCCGCAGCCACATTTTCGTAATATTACCCACAGGGTCAGGCAAAGCGATGACTTCATAAAGATTATTTATCATCCCCTCTACTCTGTCTTCCGTAAGGGTGAGTCTATCAATCATGGCCTTAGAAAGGCCTTTTTCTTGAGCATAAGCCACATCTTTAGCATTAGCTTCTAATAAAGAAGCAAGTTGGTCTTTCAATCCCTGAGCAATTTTCTTTAAGGCTTTGTTTTTGACATCCGTTTTGGCTGTTGCTATTGCCGGAGCCATTTCTTTAGCTGTTTTTGCCATTAAAGAAATTTGTTCTTTAATTTCCACTTTTTACCTCCTTTCTAGTTAGGGGTTAAATTAGCATAAGCTATGTCAAAAGGCAAGAGAGGATGTTTCACGTGAAACATAGATTGCAAAACACTATAGAATGTGATAATTCATACTTCAATGACGAGGGTTATTGCTATTGCTAACCAAAAAGGTGGGGTAGGGAAAACTACCACTGCTATAAATCTTTCTACCTCTCTTGCTTTACTAAAAAAGCAGGTGCTTTTAGTAGATTGTGATGCTCAGACTAATGCTAGTAGTGGATTGGGTCTCTCTATCAATGGGGTAAATCTTTATGAGGTTTTAGTGGGGAGAATACCTATTACTCAGGCCATAAAACCCACTTGTGTAACTGGGTTAAGATGTATTACTGGCCATCCCGATTTAACAGGTATTGAGGTAGAATTGGCCTTGTTTTCCAAAAGAGAGCACCGGCTTAAACACCATTTGGCAGCATTAAGGTCTGTTTATGATTTTATATTCTTAGATTGTCCTCCTTCTTTAGGTATTATTACTATAAATGCCCTTACCGCCGCTGACACAGTGTTAATTCCTGTTCAATGTGAATATTACGCCTTGGAAGGATTGACCCAATTGCTTAAAACTATTAAACTTATTAAACAACGGGTCAATTCGACCCTAAGAATAGAAGGGTTTTTGTTAACTATGTTTGATAAAAGAAATATTCTTTCTCAACAGATAGAGACTGAGGTAAGGAAACATTTTAAGGAATATACTTTTAAGACAGTTATATCTCGTAATGTGCGTTTAGGAGAAGCACCCAGTCATGGCCTTCCAGTGTTTTTTTACGACAGAAAATGCCGAGGGGCAGAGCAGTATTTCCAATTAGCTCAAGAGTTTTTAGCACGGGATAAAAGAGGTTAAGATGAAAAAACCAGGTCTTGGAAGAGGATTGGATGCCCTTTTTTCTGAAGATTCATTTAGTGATTATTTCATGTGCCCTATAGAAAAGATTAGTCCTAATCGTTATCAACCCCGGCAAGTGATTGACACTCAAGAGACGAGCTTTCAGGAATTAGTAACTTCCATCAGAGAAAATGGAATTTTACAACCTTTAATTGTCACTCCCTTAAAAGATAAATATGAGCTAATAATCGGACAAAGGCGTCTGGAGGCAGCGCGTCAAGCAGGTTTAAAAGAAGTGCCTGTAATTGCTCGTAAGATTGTTTCTGATATTGAAAGATTAGAAATGGCCATTGTTGAAAACATTCAACGTCAAGACCTAACTCCTTTAGAAGAAGCAGAAGCATATTATCGCCTATTGACAGAATTCCATCTTACCCAGGAAGAAATTGCTAAAAGAGTAGGTAAAGATAGAGCAACTATTGCCAATTTTCTACGCTTACGTCAACTACCCAGTTTGATTAAGAAAGATTTAAATCAGGGACGTCTCACCATGGGACATGCTAGAACCCTTATAGGATTACCTTTAGAACAACAACTGGCTATCCGTGAGGAGATTATCAACAAGAATTTATCTGTTCGAGAAACAGAAAAACGTGTGCAGAGTGCTAAAATACATAAAAAAAAGAACAAGACTCCCTCACCCATCTATCAAGAGGTAGAAGAAAGGCTCAGAGAGGTTTTAGGCACAAAGGTGAAAGTTATACCTCGGAAAAAAGGGGGTGTGATTGAGATTAGTTTTTTTTCTGAAGAAGGGCTTTTTCAACTATTTCAAACCATTAGTGGGGAAAGATGGAGTTAGTCATAGATGGATATAATGTTATAAGACAATCACCTGTTTTTAAAAAAGCCGAACAAGAAGGGCTGGAAGTAGGTCGAGAAACTCTTATCAAATATCTGGAAGCCTATCGGAAGTTAAAAAAACATAAAATTACTGTGGTTTTTGATGGTCAGAATGCCGCTCACCTCTCTATTCAAAAAGAAAGAATAGCTGGTATCTCTGTTATTTATTCTCCTTATGGCCAAACAGCAGATGAAATAATTAAACGCATGGTTATGAAAAATTCTAATTTAGTGGTAGTTACTTCTGACAGAGAAATCATTGATTTTGCTCAAAGGCACAGAGCTACTTCTATTCCTACCACTGAGTTTATTCCTAGGCTGGAGATGGCCTTTTATTCTGAAATTAAAGGGATAGAAGAAGATACTCCCTCTTCTATTGCACCTATAAAAAAAGGCCCCTCACGTCGTTTATCAAAACGCCAACGTAAAAAGCAGAGAGTGTTGAGAAAGATGTGAAAAATCCACATTCATTTTCTGGTGAGTGCTCTTTACCCGAAATCTGCGATTGATTTTTGGATAAAAATCCAACCTGCCCGACGGCAGGCAGGCCTGCCCGACAGGGGGCTTTGGACTCCTCGGCCTCCTTTTTTTGATGACAGGGGTGTAAATCATAGTAGTTTTAACATCTTTGTGGCCAAGGAGTTCTTGAACAGTTCTGATGTCATAGCCATATTTTCTGTAATTCATACTTATTTTAAATATATGAGACATTATACTGCCTAAAAAGATAGATTAATGGTTTTCGTTGACAGAAATTATGAGGGATAGTAATATGACTTTTAGGCAGTAGAATTATATAGTTATGCGTACGAATTGTAGGCACTATGCTTACCATAATAAGCAAGGATTGAATTAAACGGTGGGAAATCAACTTTGGCAATGGAATTATGAAATCAAAGGGCTTATCCCCGAGCAAGTTAAACTGAAGAGAAAAGTTTGGCTAAAGAAGGGCGAGTTATTTCTTGAAAAAAAAGGAGATAAACTCCATGCTTTTCTATTAGGAAATGAGGGAAATAGGTTTGATACAGATAAAATTATTGAATCTTATTTACGGTTCTCTTGCCTAATTTCTAATAATGCGCCTGTTCTTGAAGGTAGAGGAAGAGTAGGATTAAAGTCAAAAAATGAGTTTGGCAAAAGAAAGGAATTTTTCACCATTTCCTTTAGATTTGTTTTGCCTGATGAAGCCATTAAAGAAATAGAGGATTATGCATATAAATTTATAGGTTTCATTGGCAAACTCCATGATAAATATATTGCTGTTGTAGCTGATAATGAGTTCATCGAAATAGCCTTGGATTATTTTTATGATGCTCAAAAAAAATTTGTTTACAGCAATGAAGGATTCATTAGTGCCGTAATAAGTATGGAAGCACTGTTTAATGAAGGACCCACAGATATTAAATACAAGTTGTCGCATCGAGCCGCATTTCTACTTGGACTTTGCGGTATGGATCCTATTGAGACATTTAACAAGTTAAAAGATTTTTACAACAAAAGAAGCAAGCTAGTCCATGGAGGCGGAACTCTACCGCATGATCCGGACAAATACCTTGTTTCAACATATACAAGACGATCACTTATGATATTTTTGATATTGCTTAACAGTAAAAAAAGAAAAGAAATTAGCAAAAATAAAAGGAAGATTGAACTGTTAAAAGAAATTGATCATGCGATGCTTGATCCAGAGATGCGTAATTCATTAAAGAAAGAAATTAATAAAGGCCTTAAAGATTTTAAATTACCTATTCCTCGAACATTTGAAGGCAAGGGAAAGCATGGAGCCTATCGCGTAACAGTGTGGTAATTTAACGCATAACAAGGCGCTTCACCTGACCGCTATTCCGCTGGCGCTCCATAGCGGCAGGTGAGCTTAGACGTTAGAGATCTTAGAAGTTGTGTTGGAGGAGTTCTGTGAGTAACAAGCAGTCATGGAAAAGTTACGAAGACGTGGCGCGCTATTTTCTCAACCATTTTCGGCAAGAATTTGGTCTTGAGCGAGTTGACCCTAAACAGAAAATCGCTGGCAGTAGTGGAACGTCTTGGGAAATTGATGCGAAAGGTGTGTCCGAGGGTAACAACAGCGCAATTATGCTTGTTGAGTGCCGGCAACACCGATCCAAACGACTCAATCAGGAAGCAGTTGGTGGGCTTGCATACCGAATTATTGATACCGGTGCATCGGGTGGCATAATCGTATCGCCGTTACCACTGCAAGAGGGAGCGAAAAAAGTAGCCGAAGCCAACCATATCGTCCACGTTCGGTTAGGACCAGATTCAACCCCAGAGAACTTTGCCATCAGTTTTTTCAACAAGCTCTTTGTTGGGATTACTGAACGAGTGACTATTTTGGATCACATGAGTGTTGTCATTATCGACAGGGACGGGAACAAAAGATCATACTGAATACTGTCCAACCAAGGCGTGCAGACAACGGCTTACAGCGTCCGCTGCGCTCCCGCTTTCAGCCGCGCCTGATGCCCGGCGTTATGTTTTTTAAACGATAAGCTTAGAAATTTTGAAAGGTGAAGTATGAATTGCCAAATTCTTGGCAATGAAAGCCAAAAAGAAATAACAGAGCTTTTCACCTCGGTATTCACTTCATCTAAGGGAGAAAAGGAAGGAAAATTGATTGGCAAACTTTCTTCAGCGTTGGCGTCAAACATTGATAATGAAGAAATAATCTGTTTTGGTGTCTATGAAAATGAATCACTCATAAGCTCTGTTTTCTTTACTCGTCTTAAGTTTAACGACCCCATTAAGGTTTACATGCTCGCCCCGGTTGCAGTAAGCACTGAACATCAGAGAAAAGGCATCGGACAGGCACTAATAAATTATGGACTTGATGAACTCAAGAAACGCTCTGTAAGTATTGTTGTCACATATGGAGACCCATCCTTTTATTCAAAGGTAGGATTTCAGGCACTTTCAGAAAATGAGGAATTTGGGGTTAAACCTACAATTTACACTTAATAATCTCATCTATTTCCTTTCTTAATTCATTTGATTCTGCAAGTTTATTTTCTATCTCTGTGAGTGTATTTGTTCCTGCCTGAGGGCTTACAAATTTTTTGTATTTTATCATAGCTGTTTTTATATTTTCTGAAAAATAAGCCAAGGATAAAAGCCAAGTCAGGAGATACACAGGGAGTTAGAGGAGGTGTTGTTAATTCCCGTTGAAAATTGACCCCCTTTCCCACTTAATTTTGCCCCCCCTTAGTTATTACTCGTAGCTCCCATTTTCTCCTTTGTTCTATAGCTAGGGCCATTAATGGCAATAATATGACTATGATGCAAAAGCCTGTCAAGTATCGCTGAGGCAATTACATCATCACAAAATATTTCTCCCCATTCTTCAAAAGGTTTGTTTGAGCTGATTATAATAGACCCCCTCCTTTAAAGAAATTGATTATAAAAACCCAATTCCCTTTTTATCTTAAGTCTAGGTAGCGGCCTTAAAGTAAAGGTAGGCCTTTGTTCCTCTAGTTCTCCTTCTTTTTCTAAAATACCCCAAGTAGCTTCTTTGTCCTGGGGAGCCTCTTTCTTAAACCTTTATAATGTTTTTGATTGATAATACTCATCCCTTTGTTTTTACTTATAGTATGAGTACCAATAAGCACCCCTTTTTGAGAAAATACTTTAAGATATCTGCCCTGAGATACCCTTATCCACACATGCTTTCCTGCATAAGGCCAGGGAACACTATATCTATTGCCATCATAAGAGATAAGACAATCAGAGGTTACCTTCCTAAATATCTCCTTTGTGCTTATAAAAGGAGTCTCTGGTAAGGAAATGAGAAATGAGCTTTCTTTTAAAAATCTATCAATGGGTCTAAGGCTTATGGTAGAATGAGTAACATAATCAAGCTCTCTTTCATACTCATGAAGCTTTTTAATAAATTCTTCAAAGCTTTCAAATTCCCTTCCTTTTATAAAAAACTGCTCAAGAAGATGAAATGGCCTTTCTACTTTACCCTTTGTCTTAGGTCTTTTCACCTTACAAGCAACGGGCTTTATTCTATAATGACCGCAAAACTCAAGAAAACGAGGATCCCACTTTATTATATATTTTATATGCCCCACCCTTGAAATTACAAACTGAGCCCCATTATCTACTAGTATCTCTTTTGGTACACCACCAATTCAAAAAGCATCTCTTCAATTTACTCCTTAAGTTTAACTAACTGAGGATTATCTCTTGGAGGTCTTTGATAGTGAGGTGGTTTATTTGCCCTTAAAGCCCTCTTTACGGTGTTTTTAGAAATACCTAACTCCCGACAATGCCCTTTATAGATCTTCCCTTTGCCCTTAAATACCTGATAGTTACCCACGCCTCCATAGAAATCATCTCCTTTCTCCTCCATCATAAAATCCATGATGGAGGACCTCTATCTTTTCTTGGAGGGGGTCAATTTTAAGTGGGAATTAATAACCACAGCCTGACATTTATCTGATGTTGTCTTGACAGTGAATATTAAGCATGTTAATTTTGATTTGTGGGCCGTTAACTCAGTTGGCAGAGTATCGGCCTTTTAAGCCGAGAGTCGCAGGTTCGAATCCTGCACGGCCCACCAATGTCCCCATCGTCTAGCCCGGTCCAGGACACCGGCCTTTCACGCCGGCAACAGGGGTTCAAATCCCCTTGGGGACGCCAAATATGAATGATAAAAAGGTCTCCTTCTTGCTTGGAGGGAGGCCTTTTCATTTTTATTGACGAAATTCGTCAAGTTGCTAACAAATATTGTCAATAAATATGCTTATTTTTCCCTCATCTGGTGTTACTCCCTAACTCCAAAAACGGTTATTACAGGAATATTCTGTTTAAAATATCTAGAAATTATTTTTGGCACATTTCTCGCTAAAGATTATAACTTAGATGGAAATAAAGTAGGAGTATCAAGTGATTTTACTGAAGATAAGAAACACAAAATTGAAAGGAGTGAACTAAATGTTAAAAAAATTTTTTTCTTTATTCTTTTTATGCTCTTATTTTTTCATTCTAGGAGTTAATACAGGCACAATTGAAGAACAGAAAAACGTTCATAATGAGGGACTACTAAATGCTATCCTATCAATTAATAAAGATTCTAAAAAACAATTTAAGAAAGAATTTTGTAGAGTTTTTGCTACCACGGTGAAAGGTTGTCACGATTTGAAAATAAAGGGAATAACTGAGGTTATAGCACTATCCATGATAGAACAGGAGCTTATATTAGCTGGAATTAAAAGCATGCCTCTGAGTATTGTGGATCAAATTAGGAATTCATTACGACAAGCATGTATGTTGGGATATCATCTCCCCAAGAATGTTGTGAATATAGAAAAAACTTACTTTGATTATTGTGTGAATTGTAATGGAAGAAGAGAAAAAATTACAGAAATTGACCTTTAAAAAGAGGTAAATAGATTGAAAAAGAGAAGTTTGCTAACAATTCTAACAATAATCTTTATGATTGAATCAACGTTAGCAACAAAGCATGGTGAAACTGTGAATTCTAATAGATTCTCCAATGAGAATAGCGAATATTATTATAATCTGAACAATATGGATAAGAAACTTCGGTTTGTTTATATTAATCAACAATATTTAGTTAGTAAATATGGGAATTATTTGTTGGGCAAAAAGAACAATCTAATTCCTTTTTATATTTTGGGGGACATGGAATATGAGGGTAATAATTATAGAAATGCTTTAATTTATTATGAGAAAGCAGTATCCCAAAATTCTTATGATTTAAATACTGTGGAAAGAATGGCTATTTCCTACTTATATACAGAGGATTATGAAAAGGCCCTTGAAATGTCCCAAAAACTGATAACTCAAGCCCCAAGTGATTTCAGAGGTTATTGGTTAAAAGGTCTCTCTTTGGTCTATCTCCATAAATTAGAAGAGGCTATTGCAAGTTTTAACAAGGCACTTAAATACACAGGCAGGGAAACAAAAGCACAAGCCACAGTTCTTACCAGTAGATCAAATGCCTTTCTAATTACTGGCAAATGGGAAAAAGCACTTTCAGACATAGAAAAAGTATTACAAATACAACCCAAAGCTTATGTAGTTATAATAAATAAGGGTATAGCTTTAAAAAAATTAGGTAAGAAAAAGGAAAGCGAGAGAATCATTCAAGAGATTTTACCTCATATAGAAAATAAGTACACGCGTGCCTGTGCATTTGCAACGCTTGGAGATAAAAAAAATATGTTAAAAGAATTAGAAGTAGCAATTAAAGAAGACATAGGGAATAAAGTAAGTGCAAAATTGGATCCTGATTTTGCTGAATATCAGGATGACCCCGATTTTCGCAAAATCATATCCAAGTGAAAATAATCTCTCAACCGCAACTTTAAATATTTAATTCTATTAATTCTAAAAAACATTATATCCCCCCGGATGGATAGCCCGAGGGGAATTAACTTATATACCACCAAATCCTGAGATGGTTTTTGTGGATACCGATTTTACTTGAAAAGAAATAGGTGCTCCATTTTCATACACATCTTCCACAAAAACAACTATTTCTAAATCTTTCCCTTGAGTTCCTGAAGGTAATATATATCCCCATGAGGTAGAACCTCTGTGTTTGCCTTCACATACTCCAGTAGGTCCCAATACCAACCGATGACTTTCCAAAATCTCGGTTCCTTTAGTAACAAAAATGCGAACTTTGGTTCTTTTAGCAGTTTTTAGATCTAGTTTCAAAAATTGACTAATTTCATTTCCGCCTTTGAACCTTTTACACTGATTTCTTTTTATAAAATCCCCACCCCAAGCCGTACATAAAAACGCAACCATTACAAAAAAGACAATAAAACTTAAGACTTTCCTTTTCAACATTTTACTATCCCCCTTTATTGTTTGAGGAAAAATAACATAAAAAGACCTATAAGTCAAAGTAAAAATTCCCCCCGAAATCCGTGTTTGTCCTACAAGAAACCCCGCAAGCCTGCCTGCCGAACAGGCAGGTGTGGTAAAATAAAGCGATTTTGAAAGATTACCCTTTTTCCTTGTTAAAAATACCTTTGTCCAAAAATCAATCGCGGATTTTGGGTCTTGTGTAGGGAAGTACTAAAGATGTTGAACAAAATGGTTAGCCAGCAACTAATTCACTAACTCACTTGTGTCTAACTCACTGCTTTAGCTGACCCGATTTGAGGATAACGTGTGAACGTTTTAACGTTCTGACGTGTTAACGTTTATTTAGAAACATTGACCTGAAACAAAAACTACCCTAAATGTCTACCTTGGGATTTTAATCGGTGTATTTATCTGCTACTTTACTGGCACCAAAACTCTCAGGTTTAATTTGAGCAGCATAGCCAGAGGCATTAATCCAAGAAACTACTTCTTGAATAAGTTCCTTTGTCTTCCCGTGATTGCCTATATCAGAATGAACCTCTATTCCCAAACCAGTCACTCCCTGTTTTTTTAATAAATCATCTATTTTAGCAGCAGTAGCTAGACTTAAAGCAGTCTCATGATAAATGGCTGCCTGCAAGCTGTAACGGCCTACTTCACTTTTATGACGTTGGTAAAAATAAACCCCTCCCTTACCAATCCGATAGAGGATAATTACGGTTACATAAGTCAAATATTCCATATGCCTTTTAGAATCAGTACCCACAATAAGAAGATACCCATTTCCTCCATTGCTTACCTTTTGTGCAATAAAATTGACTATGTCTTCTAGACAAAGAGCACCTTTAGTAGGACTAAAAAAAATATCTTTAATTTCTATTTTTGTTTTAGAAGCCATTTTTTGACATATTATGTGCCTATTCCCTCCAACTGTCAAGTTCCTTGACTAGAAAACAGATGTATGTTAGCTTTGTTAATGGCTTGGATCCTCTAAGGACCGAGACCAGGAAGAAACCTTCTGGTCTTAGGTCCAGAAGGTGTTTTTATTTATGGAAATGGTTAAAGAAATAGAAAAAATGGCTGCGCTCTCTCAAAAATGGCATCAAGCAGGGAAAATTATTGCCTTTGTTCCCACTATGGGTTATTTCCACCAAGGCCATTTAAGTCTTATGGGCGAGGGGAAAAAACAGGGAGATGTGTTGGTGGTAAGTTTGTTTGTTAATCCTATCCAATTTGGCCCTAAAGAAGACCTGGCAGCCTACCCCCGTAATTTACAAAGAGACGCTTCTCTAGCAGAAAAAGAAGGAACAGATGTCCTTTTTGTCCCTGAAGAGAAAGAAATGTATCCTGAGGGCTACCAAACTTATGTAAAAGTAACTCAATTAACAAAATATTTATGTGGTGTTTCACGCCCTGGCCACTTTAAGGGAGTAACTACCGTAGTGGCTAAATTATTTAATATTATTAGGCCACATATAGCCATTTTTGGATTGAAAGACTATCAACAATATATAGTCATAAAGCGTATGGTAAGAGACTTAAATTATCCTATTAAAATTATTGGTTGCCCTATTGTGCGTGAGACAGATGGTTTAGCCATGAGTTCCCGCAATGTCTATTTAACCAGTGAGCAAAGACCTTCAGCCTTGAGTCTTTACAAAAGTTTGAATATCGCCCAAGAGATGGTGAATAAAGGGGAGAGAAAGGCAAAAAACATTATTAAAGCAGTCTCAACATTTATTCAAAAACATCCTTATACTAAAATAGACTATGTAAAACTGTGTCATCCTGAAACTTTAGAAGATTTAGAAGAAATTAAAGAAAGGGCACTTCTGGCCTTAGCAGTGAAAGTAGGAAAGGCTAGATTAATAGATAATACTATTTTAGGTGTAAAATGATGCGATTTATGTTAAAATCAAAAATCCATCGGGCATGTGTGACTGAGAGCAACCTTGAATACGAAGGAAGTATTACCATTGACAATGCTTTAATGAAAGTGGCTGACTTGCTTCCTTATGAAATGGTGCATGTCTATAATATTAGCAATGGGGAAAGATTTTCTACTTATGTTATCCCTGGAGGAAACGGAGAGATTGGTCTTAATGGAGCAGCGGCTAGAAAAGGTCAAGAAGGGGATTTTATCATTATTGCCTCTTATACCCTAATGGAAGAAACAGAAGTAAAGGGCTATAGACCTAAGTTAATCTTTGTGGATGAAAAAAATTCTATAGTGCGGATAAAAGATTGAAAAGGCTCAAAAATGCTATCAAGAAAAATCTAGTAGC
Source organism: Candidatus Desulfofervidus auxilii (assembly GCF_001577525.1). Lineage (GTDB taxonomy): Bacteria > Desulfobacterota > Desulfofervidia > Desulfofervidales > Desulfofervidaceae > Desulfofervidus > Desulfofervidus auxilii. The sequence goes on from NZ_CP013015.1 coordinate 1,545,502, forward strand.
TGGTATTCTAATTATTTTACCTATCTCTATTACTTTTTATATAGTTTTTTTGCTGGTGCGAGTAGTAGACCGTATCCTGGGCGTTTTACCTCCTAAATATGACCCCCAAACATACATCCCTTTTAATATTCCTGGATTTCGCCTTTTTTTTGCAGTTATCATTATCTTTATCGTGGGCTTTTTGGCCCGAAATTATATTGGTTCTAAACTCATAGAATTCTGGGAGAATATAGTAAACAAAATCCCTTTTATTCGCACCATTTATGTAGCCATCAAACAACTAGGAGAAGCTATATTCGCTAAGAAGGAAAAAGACTTCAAACGGGTGGTTCTCATAGAATATCCCAGGAAAGGAATATTTACCCTGGCATTTACTACGGGGATAGGAGAAGGTGAAATCCAAAAAAAGACCAAAAAGCGAGTATTAAATATATTTGTTCCTACTACTCCTAATCCCACTTCTGGTTTTTATCTTTTAGTTCCAGAAGATGAAATAAAATTTTTAGATATGAGTGTAGAAGATGCCTTCAAATTAATCATTTCTGGAGGCATGGCTACACCCGAAAAGAGACCATAGAAGGAAAATAAAAATATGATAAAAAAATAAACTCCAAATGATAACTTTTATTGGACATTCCCCAAAATTTAGAAGTTAATCTTTAAAAACATCCCTGCCTGCCCTGTCTGCCGACAGGCAGGCGGCAAGCAGGCCTGTCTGCCGACAGGCAGGGATGAATTAAGGATTTTTGGCGTTCAATAAGTGGAATAAGAAAATCAAAATTAGGGGTTTAGTCTCCACATTTGACATTAAACTGGTCTGTCTGATTCATATGCGTAAAGCGTGAGGCGTAAGGAGTTTTTTAACACTTTACTTTTAACGCTTTACTCTTTACGGCTTTTTCTTTTAAAGTTATTCCGGTTTTGAGGAGCTCACCTTACCTTTCTTTTTAGAAAGCTTTTATGGTAATTTTTTACAAGTTCTGGTTATTTATTAACAAATTTTATTTTCACCTAGAATTTATGCTTGCAAGACATGGTTCTGTCAACACAAACTCTTCTTTAATTTTACCCTTATTTAATACCAAACGGACTGTTAATAGAAACCGCTGAGGATGATAAAAACGCAGGTCTCTCAGATAAAAAACGGCATTACTTTCCTTTTGCACCCAGGGGAATTGAGCCCAGTTTAGAAATGTTTTTACCAAGGGCAAAGTGTTTATTGGAGGCGTTATCTCTTGATTTTTTAAAAATACTTTTGGGTGTAATTTTTGTTTTTTAAACCAACCGAATTCAAAGTATTGGTAGGCATTTTGCTTTTCTACAATGACTTTCCATTTAAAAGGGCTAAATGGTGTAGGCATTATTCCTATTTTTAGGCTAGTGGGATAAAGTTGATGAAAGTGGTTGAGTGTTTGATTATGTAGATACCCTCGGAACAAAAGAAAGGATAAGACTAAAATTAAGCTGATTAAAGAAGTTTTTTGGGCCTGAAAATCCTTAAGTTTTTGGAAAAGCAAAGGAAAAATCAACAATCCTAATATTACTATGTCTATTACATAAGACCAACTCAGATAACTCCATTGGCCAAATGGATAAAACAATTTAATACCATAAGGAACAACTAAATCCAGTGCTAGATGGCTTAAAATACCTATTAAAACCAAGAAAAAATAGGATGAAAAAACGCCATTTTTATGTTTCATTTTGAATATAAAAGCCAGAAAAAAAGCAAACAAGGGAGCAGTAAGAATGGAATGAGTAAAAGTCCTGTGATATAACAGATAATACTCCTTATGGAGAATAATCAAAATGTGGTCAATATCTGGAAATAAAGCACCTAAAATTACAGCCCGACGAGAATATTTTAAAGAAGAGGGCCATAGATTAGACAAATGATAACCAGTAAGAAAATGAGTAATGGGCTCCATATTTTACCCTAAATTTCCCAATGTTTCATAAAAACACCAAAAGGGCTCACCTGATAAAGGGGTAAGACTGTATTCTTTTAACTTAAGGCGAAAATAGGTGCCTAATAATATTTTTCCTTTCTCTGTTTGCACCTGTTCTTTGTTTTCATCCTGGGTCAAAAATCCCACCTGAGTGCCACTAAAAAGTCCTGCCAGACCATCTCGCCAAGCAGGATGATACCCTTGAGGGCAATAAGTCCTGATTTTATACCATCCATAAGGCCGGCTTTTACCTTGATAGGCAGAGAGCACAAAAATCTGATATTTTGAGATTAATTTAGTAATAGCTTCAGCAGTGACAATTTCTCCTGTTCCATATACCCCTAAGCCCTTTATCCATTTTTTTTCTTTATTTAAGGCAGAAATAGCCAGTTTTAAAGTGGGGCCTCGAGGATGGGTAGTTTCATCAATGCATAAAACAATAGTTTTTGGGGCAAAAAAGAGGACAAACTTCAAAAATTCCCTGAAATAATCAATATCTTTATCTCCAAAACTAGAACGTATAAATTTATCAATGTAAGGAATCACCAAAAAGGAAGCACTACTTTGGAGAAAAAACTCACTAGTTTTCAAAATAGCTATTAATAAAGGGAGAAAAATAGAAAGACGTTGTTTTTCCTGGGAATAACGAGCCTTTAAAGAGGTCGTCCTTATCATTCTTTTAAGCCAGATATTGATTATAGGCAAAGTTTTTTCTCTTAGTTTTGGAGTTAACTCCAACCAAAGGGCATTTACTTTTTCTTTCCATACAGGATAAATTTCACCTAGTTGAGTTTTAAAATCAAAAATACCCCAACCAGAGGGGGCTCCCATAGTAGCATTATGCAAGGTAAGCACAGGACTTGAGGTAATCTTACTTACAGTTTCTGCTATTTTTCTGGTAAAAATCAACTCCTGGGCATTTTTTTGTAACAAATGGTCAAAATACTCTAAATCCAAATCAGGATAGCGGGGCCAAAAGGTAAGTTGCATACCTTGCATTATAGATAGAGAAAGGCTAAAATGGCAACATTTTTAGAAGGGAGAAATGATAAAATTAGGGTTAATCGGCTGTGGAGCAATAGGAACTATTTTAGCAAAGGCCATTGAAGAACGTCTGCAAGAAAAATTTGTGCTTAAGGTAATTTTTGATATTTCTTTTGAGAAGGCAAGGGCATTAAAAGAACGCTTACACTCCTCTCCTATAATTGCCCCTGATTTTTCAGCATTTTTAGTCCAATCTTTAGACATAGCCATTGAGGCTGCCTCTCAGGAAGCGGTCAAAGAATATGGAGAAAAAATTTTATCTAGGGAAAAAGATTTAATGATTATGAGTATTGGTGCTTTATTAGAAGACAACCTCTTTGAAAGATTAAAGACCATTGCTCAAAAAAAACACCGCAGAATCTATCTCCCTTCAGGGGCAGTAGTGGGTATAGATGGCATTAAAGCTGCTGCCTTAGCAGGTCTGGATGAGGTGGTGCTTACTACCAGAAAACCTCCAGCAGGACTTAAAGGCGCACCTTATATTGAAGAAAGAGAAATTGATTTAGAAAATATTACTAAAGCCCAAATGATTTATAAAGGCCCAGCCGAAGAGGCAGTAAAGTATTTCCCAGCAAATGTTAATGTAGCTGCTGTTTTAAGCTTGGCTGGGATTGGGAAAAAGAAGACCAAGGTGAAAATTATTGCTGACCCTAATATTCATACCAATCAACATGAAATCAAAGTAAAAGGCAAGTTTGGCCAAATGATATGTTTGACAAAAAATTTACCCTGTCCAGATAGTCCCAGGACTAGTTATCTGGCAGCCCTTTCTGCCATCAAAACCCTAGAAAATATATCAGCAGAAGTGGTTATTGGGACCTAGGAGAGAAAAATGAATAAACTACAAGAAGAAATTATTCGATTAAAAAAAGAAAAACAGGCCATCATTTTGGCACATAATTATCAAAAACCAGAAATTCAAGATATTGCTGATTTTATGGGTGATAGTATAGAACTTTGTCGCAAGGCTCACCAAACCCGAGCGCGGATGATTGTATTTTGTGGGGTTGATTTTATGGCCCAATCAGCGGTAATCCTTAATCCTGATAAAAAAGTGCTTATTCCCAGTAAAGCTGCCTTGTGTCCCATGGCGCAAATGTTACCCCCTGATTATTTAAAATTCTGGCAACAGAGACATCCTGGAGTGCCTTCTGTGCTTTATGTAAATACTTTAGGAGAGGCAAAGGCCCTTTGTGATGTCTGTTGCACTTCAGCTAATGCCGTTAAAATTGTAGAAAAGATGCCTGAAAAAAAGATATTATTTGGTCCAGATAGCCATTTAGCGGCTTATGTGGCTAAAGAAACAGGCAAAGAAATTATTCCTGTGCCTTCTCATGGTTATTGCCCGGTTCATGTCCTGTTTGAGAAAGAAGATTTATTGAAACTTAAGGCCATGCATCCTGAAGCTATTTTAATGATACATCCTGAATGTCCTATGGAGGCCATCCAGATGGCCGATTTTGTAGGTAGCACTTCTCAAATGGGCCATTTTGTGGAGCAAACTGATGCAAAGACATTTATAGTAGGCACAGAAATTGGACTTATTCATCGTTTAAAAAAGGAAAATCCAAAAAAGGAGTTTATCCCTGCCAATCCAGAAGCAATTTGCACGGCCATGAAGGCTATAACTTTAGAAAAGGTCTATATGGCACTCAAAGAAGAAAGATATGAAGTAAATTTATCAGAAAAAGTGGTGAAAGCAGCTCAGCAAAGCCTGGAAAAAATGGTTGAGATTGTGAAGTAAATTAATTAAAAATGGTAAATTGGCATCAGGCGAAAGGGGTTGGTGAATTGAGAAAATTAATTCAAAATAAAAAAGCTAAGATAGGTATTATAGGCCTTGGATATGTGGGACTTCCTTTGGCTATCCGATTTGCTGAAGCAGGTTTTTCTGTTACTGGTTTTGACATAGACAAGGAAAAGGTAGAAAGGCTAAATAAAGGTGAATCGTATATTAAGCACATTTCTTCTTCTTTAATCACTGGTCTTCAAAATTGCTTAATAGCAACTACGAACATGAACAGGCTGAGAGAAATGGATGTTATTCTTATCTGTGTCCCTACTCCTCTGACAAATAAAAGAGAGCCAGATATGCAATATGTAGAAAGGACCTCCAGAGATATAGCTAGAAACATGAGAGTTGGTCAGCTTATCTCCCTTGAATCTACAACTTATCCTGGAACCACAAGGAAACTACTTCTTCCATTGTTTGAGGCAAACGGTCTACAGGTGGGTAAGGATTTTTATCTTATTTACTCCCCTGAAAGGGAGGATCCTGGAAATAAAATATACAATGTGAAAAACATACCTAAGGTCGTAGGTGGTATAACAAAAAAATGTCTAGAGGTGGGAGTTTGCCTTTATTCTTCTATTGTAGAAAAACCAATTCCTGTGTCTTCTCCTGAGGTTGCAGAAGCAACAAAACTTTTGGAAAATATCTATAGGTCTGTGAACATTGCTCTTGTAAATGAGCTTAAGATACTTTTTGATAGGATGGGTATAGATATTTGGGAAATAATTGAAGCAGCAAAGACAAAACCATTTGGTTTTCAACCATTCTATCCAGGGCCAGGGCTTGGAGGCCATTGTATTCCGATTGACCCATTTTATCTTTCATGGGCGGCAAAGGAATATGGCCTAAATACAAAATTTATAGAACTTGCTGGCGAAATAAATACCTCCATGCCTTATTTTGTATTGCAAAAGGCTATAGATGCATTGAATGACCGTGGAAAGGCACTTAAAGGTTCTAAGATATTGATTTTAGGAGTAGCTTATAAAAAGGACGTAGACGATGATAGAGAATCACCGGCATATGTCATTATAGATTTGCTTAAAAAAAGAGGAGCTAGAATCTTTTATAATGATCCTTATATACCTAAACTTAAGAAAACTAGAAAATATGATTTTGGATTAACCTCTAAGCCATTAACTAAAAAACTTCTTAAGGAGATGGATTTAATTATTATAGTTACTAACCATAGTAGCTATGATTATCAATGGATTTTAGAAAATGCTAATCTCATTATTGATACCAGAAATGCCATTAAACACCCAAACAGAAGAAAGGTTATTAAGGCATGAATAACCTTTAGATATTGGAGAAAATTGCTATTGGTTTAGGCATTACAAACAATATATAACTATTTATACCAAGGCCTTACCGATTTTAGAAAAATTTTTAGGGAATAAATCAGGAGACATTCTTAAAGACCAGAGGCGAGAGAGGGGTGAGCCCCTTGAGGTAAAAAAGATAGAAAGGATTTTGGGATTAAACTTATTTCCTAAAACTTTGCGGAGTTAGAGTTGTAATATCCATTCCTTTAAATACACCTTTTATTTCTGAAAGTGGCTTCTCAGGAAGAAGGTTTATAATTCCATTTATTTATTAGTTCAACAAATTTTAGTTTTTGTTTTCTGAAAAGTTTTATGGTATAGAAATCTTAAGAAATTAAATTCAAAATAGAAAAAGAGTAGCAAATTGAGGTTTATTTTAAACCACTTAGCTATAGGAAGTTTCGGAGAGGCTTTAAGGCCATCTTCTAAGATTACGGCTCTATTAAACGTGGCAAAGGAAATGGATTTAAAAACAAGTCTTGTTTATCATAAAGTTCCTATTATTGATATGCAACCTATTCCTCCAAGCCAGATGCTGGAGGCGGTCAAATGGATTCAAAAACACATTAGTAAGCACATTATCATGGTCTTTTGCAATGCTGGGATTGGACGTTCTCCTTCGGTGGTAATAGGCCATCTTTGCTGTTTTCTTAATTATGGTTTTGGTGAAGCAATAGAATATGTGGCAAAAAGAAAGCCTAATATTTCTATTCTTCCCAATCTATTGAGAACTATTGAAGAAACAAAATTGTTATTAGGCTTGAACATTCCCCAGAATTTAGGCGTTAATCTTTAAAAACATTCCTGTCTGCCCCTGCCCGACGGCAGGCGGGGACAGGCAAGGAGGAGCGCAGCGAGCTGCGGAATGCCTGCCCGACGGCCGTGTCTGCCGACAGGCAGGCGGGCGGGCGAGCACTCCTTGACAGCTCCAGCCCTAATATTTGTATGGTTGCGGTCAGTTTTTTTGACCGCAACCCTTAAAAATGATTTTTATAATGTTACGGTTTTGAGGAGCTTACCTTACCTTTCTTTTTAGAAAGCTTTTAAAAGTTCTGGGAAAAGACCTGATAATATGCTATAATTTTTTGAAATGCAGAAATGGATTAAACGTTTAGCAATTGTTGTTATTGTTTTTATTGTTATCTTAGTAGGCATTTATATCTTTTTTTCTATTTATTTCACTCCACAGAGGCTTAAGGCCTTGGTGGTTCCCAGATTAACAGCAGCCTTAGGGCGTGAAGTAGAAATAAAGGAAATTCGTTTCAATCTCTTTAAAGGGCTGGAGGTAAAGGAATTTTCGGTAAAAGAGGCCACTGGTTTTCCTATAGAGCAATTTATTTCTTGTGAGAAACTTATTCTAAGATATAGATTTTGGCCGCTTTTTAGAAAAAAAATAGAGATAGGTAAGCTAATTTTAGAAAGTCCCCAGATTGAAATCATAAAAAATATACAAGGGAGATTTAATTTTGAAGATATTGTTTCTCAATTTAAAAAGAAAAAGGCGCTAGCACCTTCTCCTTCCAAAAAGGATGAAAAGGCAGGTATGGCCTTTGCCCTTTTTATCTCTGAGGTAAAAGTAAAAGATGGAACTGCAGTTTTTAGGGACTTAAAACAGGCAACAAGTATTACTTTAAAAAAGACAGATTTTGTAGCCAGGGATATTTCCCTTACTCATTCTTTCCCTATTGAGCTTAGCTGTCTCCTTAACGAAGTCTCTGTGACAATAGAGGGAAAAGTTAATTTGGCTACTCTTAAAACAGACCTTAAAACTAAGGCCTTTGCCTCTGATTTGTCATCTTTACTTCCTGTTTTACCTCCTGGGAAGTTAAATGATTTGAGAGGAAAGGCAGGTTTAAAGGTTGATTTGAAAACTGAAGGGATAAACAATGCTCAGGCAAAAGGGATATTAGAGGCCAAAAATGTCTCCTTTATTTCTCAAAAAAGGGATTATGAGAACTTGAATATAGACAGTAAATTTGACCTCTTGTGGAATGGTAGTCAACAAAAAGTAGTTTTAAATAAAGTGCATAGCTTGCTAAATGGCTTTTCTCTAGATACGGCAGGTTTTATTGGTAAAAAAGAAATGAAATTAAAGTTTGATATTCCCCTGCAATCATTAAAACCTTTAATTAAATTAACTACTGAGACTGAAACAATTAAAGTAAAAAAGGGGCAAATCAGTGCTAATTTGGCTGTTCAAGGTAATCCTTATCAATTGACTAGTTTGGAACTCAATGGTGATGTTTCTTTACAAGATGTTTCCCTAAAGCTAAAAGATATGCCTTCTATCTCATCTGTTAAGGGTAAACTTTCTTTTCAAAAGCAAGATGCCATTTTTACGATTCCTTTGTCAGGGAAAATAGGTAATACTTACTTCAAATTAAATGGGAAGGTCAAACACTTTTTTGATAAACCAATAGTTACTTTAAATGCAGAGTTTAATAAATTAAAATTAGAAGAGTGGTTGAGTTTAAGCTTCCCTAAAAAGTTAAACACATCTGAAGTTGTTAATAATAAAAATCAGAGTAAAAAACAGGATAAAGAGCCAGCACCATTAAATCTTCCTTTTGTTGCTAGTGGTCAGATAAAAATTTCTGATTTATCTTACAAAAAAATAATTGTGTCCAAATTTACCACTACTTATAACTTTAAGGATAATGTTTTAGTCTTAAAACCCATTTATGGCCAATTTCAGAAGGGAGGAACAATAAAGGGAAAGATAAAACTAGATTTGAGTAAAAGGGGTTTTATTTATGACTTGGATTTGAATTTAGATAAAATAGATATAAATAATTTTACTCAGAGCCTCTTATCTCCTTCAGTAGGCGAATTAAGAGGTAAAGGAAGCTTAATTACAAAGATTAAGGGCAAAGGCATAACTGCACCTAGTTTGGAAAAATATCTTAATGGCTGGATAAATGCTTCTTTCGCTAACGGAGAACTTAGAGGCAATCCTCTTTTGCAGAAAGTAGCTGAATTTTTGGATATAAAAGCATTGACTAATCCTAAATTCAAGGAATTTAAAAGCAATTTAGAAGTAGAGAATGGAAAGATAAACATAAAGGGGAAGATGAAGGAAAGAGATTATGGGTTTTTTTTACAAGGAAGTTCTACAGTTACAGGAAAACTAGATTTACAGAGTGATATAACTCTGAATGCTAATTTAGTCCAAAACTCCAAGGCAAAACAGATATTTAAAATTGTACCTAGAAATGAAGAGGGATATTATTTCGTGCCTTTGCTGATTAAAGGAAAGTTTAACGCACCTAAAATAGCATTAAATACAAAAGCTATTGGGGAAAAAGTAAAAGAAGAAGCCCAGAAGAATTTAGAAAAGGTTCTGGAAAAACAAATTGAAAAAACGCCTCTAAAAGATTTGCTTTTTTGAGATAGGAGGGAATAACAATGCTCCAAGAATGGCTAAAGACCCACTGGGAGAAGATCTCAGAATATCTTACTAATGTGGGGCAATTCAAGTTTAGTATTATTCCTTTGCTTAAAAATCCCCTATTTGATATAATCCTTTTGTTAGGTATATTTATTCTTCTGATCCTCAGACTTTACCGTTTGTTGGCTATCTGTCTGGGAACTTTAGTTTTTGCTCTTGCCTGGTCTTTTTTATGCGCTCCTTATGGCACTCCAGAAGCAGTTCCCTTTGTCCACTGGTGGTATCTTATAGGTATATGTATTTCACTTATTGGGATATTACTCTATGTGTGTTTGATAGTATTAGGAGAATAGGCTAGTTGGTAGTTTAACCATTAAAATGGTTTATTTTAGCACATTTTTTGTTTCTCTTTTCATTACCCTAGTGTTGATTCCAATTTTAACTAAACTAGCACTTAGAAAACACATAGTGGATGAACCAGGACCTAGGAAAGTTCATACTTTACCCATGCCCAAGTTAGGAGGTTTGGCCATTGCTACTGGGACACTGTTTCCTATAATTATTTGGACAGATTTTGTAGCAGAAATAAAGGGTTTAGTGAGTGGGTTAGTGATTATCGTTGTTTTGGGACTCCTAGATGATTTTTATGAGCTCAGATATAGGGAGAAATTCATAGGGCAATTTGTGGCAACCTTTGTGGCTATTTTTTTAAGTAGAATTTATGTAACCCAACTGGGTAGCTTAGGGGAGCTGAATTTAATACTCCCATTGTGGATAGCACTTCCATTAACTGTAGTGTTTATAGTAGGAGCCACAAATGCCATAAATCTGGCAGATGGACTAGATGGTCTAGCTGCAGGCATTAGCTTACTTAGCTTTGGCTGTATCGCCTATTTAGCTTATATTAGTGGAGAGATGCCCATTTTTATCTCATCTCTGGCCATTATAGGAGCCATTTTGGGCTTTTTAAGATTTAATACCTATCCAGCCACCATCTTTATGGGTGATACAGGAAGCCAATTTTTGGGTTTTTCTGCTGGCTGGCTTTCTCTGGCACTGACACAAAAGGAAACCAATCCCTTAAGTCATGTCCTTCCTGTTATTATTTTAGGATTTCCCATTCTGGATACCTTGGCTGTAATGCTAGAAAGATTTTCTCAGGGTAGGCCTATTTTTATAGCTGATAAAAATCACTTTCACCATAAACTCCTAAGAATAGGGTTTAGCCATAAAGAAGCAGTCATTATTATATATTTTCTTCAGTGTTTACTTATCACCTTTGCCCTGATATTTCGCTATTACCCTGAGGGATTTCTATTTGGGGGGTATTTATTGTTTTGTTTGATAGTATTATGTTTTTTCTATATAGCAGAAAGAACTCATTGGGTTCTCAGAAGGTCAGTAAATATGGATAAAGACTTGGCTTTTGCCACTTTGAGCAGTAGTACCAAAGATAAAATCAATAAAGGAGTATTTAAGATTATATCCTTTATAATACCTATTTTGCTTTTGTTCTTGTCCTTGATACCTAGACAAATTCCTAAAGATATGGGTATTATTTCTTTACTCCTGTTGACTATAATTTTGGTAGTTTACACTACTAAAAGGGAGGTTTGGCTCCGCTTTTTTATCCGTTTGAATCTGTATATTGCAGGTATATTTCTTATTTATCTAGTAAATAAAGAAAAAATCATCTGGTTTCAAATAAACATGTATTATCTCCAAATAATAATATTTTCATTATTGATGGTTTTAATAGCCATCTGTGTAAAATTTAGCGAGCCAGAATATTTTCAAATGACTCCCTTAGATTATCTTATAATTTTTATGATTTTTATTATTCTTTTGATATCTCACCTTCCGAGAAAGCAAATAGCTATGGATAATTTAAGTATATTTCTGGCAGAGACTATGGTCTTTTTTTGGGGGGTTGAGCTTATCTTAAGCCATAAATTTGGGAAATGGAATGCATTGAGTGTATCTACCTTAATTGTTTTATTTATTACAGGAATTAGAGGCCTGTTCTAATTACCCATTTCTTTAAAAGTTATCCTGGTTGAAACCCACAGCAAACTTGACAGGATAGAAACTTTGTTGTTATAAAATGGCTTTATTTTTTAATCAATGGAGTCCAACGCATGTTTGGTTATCAAGGAAAATTCTTAAGGGTTGACTTAAGCAAGGCAGAAACAAATCTAGAGGAAGCAGATACTGAGGTTTATTTAAATTTTTTAGGAGGGCGCGGTCTAGGAGTAAAGATTTTTTCTGCAGAAGTCTCTCCTGAGATTACTCCTCTAAGTCCTGAAAATAAGATTGTGATGGCTACTGGGCCTCTAACCGGAACAGGTGCAAGCTGTGGTTCTATTTGTAATATTGTTACCAAGTCTAGTTTGACAAAGACCATTATAAGTGCCCAAGCAAAACTTTATTTTGGAGCTGAGCTAAAGGCCAGTGGTTATGATGGCATTATCATTGAGGGAAGGGCCCAAGAGCCTAGTTATCTCTTTATCAAAGACCAAAAAGCTCAATTACTGCCAGCAAAATATTTAAGTGAGATGAATACTGACCAGACAGAAGCCCTAATCCGCTCTACGATAAATGACCCTTGGGAGGCCAGAGAAATCAGAATAATATCCATTGGACCGGCAGGGGAAAAATTACTTCCTTTGGCTGCCTTGGTAACCGATGGGATGTTAGTCCCAAACAGTGTAGGGATTGGGGCAGTTTTTGGGAGTAAAAACTTAAAGGCCATCGTAGTAAGAGGCACCAAAGATATCCTGATTCACGACCCAAAACTATTTTTGAAGGCAGTGGTAAACTCCATTAATGAGTTTTATCAAAGTAGCTCTTTAAAGGCCTTTTCTGAATTATCTAGCTATGTAATCCTTGAGGAGTTTTTAAATAATGGGATTTTATCTGGTTTTTATTTTAGAAAACCTGCTCATCCCATCTCTTTGGCCCACATTAAATCTTATTGGCAAAGAAATAGGGGTTGCTTTGCTTGCCCTGTTAGTTGCTTAAAGACCAAAGAAAACGGAGAGTTTTTGCCTGATATAGATGCCCTTTGGGCCTTGGGCCCTTTGAGTGGAATTTATGACCTAAAAACGATTATCACTGCCTATGATATATGTATTAAAATGGGCTTAGACCCAGTAGAAACGGGTCTTACTTTAGCTTGTTTAATGTCTTTGAAAGAAAGAGGACTTTTAGAAAAAGAAGAATTAAAGATAAAACTCCAGTTCGGAAATAAGGAGGCCTTTTTAGATATTTTAACCTCTATAGTGAAAGAAAAAGAACCTATTTTAGGAAAAGGGGCGTTTGGTGTTTGTCAATATTTGGATAAGCCTGATTTATTCATAGGGGTAAAGGGCAGAAGTGCTGCTTTTGATGCCCAGAGTTATTGGCCTTTGGGACTCCAATATGCTACTTCTAGTTGCGGGGCCACTCATCTAAATGGGTTTGTGTTTTCTCAAGGCATTACTAAAGTTAGGGGAGACATAGTTTCGCAGGTGAAAACACTTCAAGATAAAATTGCCGTTTTAGAGGCTTTGGGCATTTGTCCTCATGGATTAGCAGGCCTTTCTTTGGATACTATGGCTTCCATGCTTGAGGGAGTTAGTGGAATAACCTTAACCCAGGAAGACCTACTGAAAATAGGTGAAAGTATTTATCAATTAGAACATGAATTTAATCAAAAGGCAGGCATTGAAGAAGACAATTTGCCTAAAAGATGGCTTTTTCCCAATTTTTCAAACCTTCTAAAAGATTATCATCAGTTAAGAGGGTGGCAATAATGTATAGAATTCAGATAGACCATAACAAATGCACCGGTTGTAGGTATTGTGAGCTAGCCTGCTCCTTGAATCATCTTACTACTGCCTTAAATCCTAAAAAGGCACGTATTAGGGTTTTGAAGGAAAAAGGCAGATTTTTTCCTGTAATTTCAGGTCCTTATACAGATGCTGCATGTAATATCAAAGTAGACTTGATAATTGGTGACAAGGTTTATGATTTTTGCGATATATGCCGAGCCTCTTGTCCTCATAAGGATATTTTTAAAGACCCAGTGACTACCACCTCTTTTCAATGTGACTTCTGCGGTATTGATGCTCCAGGGCCTTCTTGTGTAAGATGGTGCCCTAGTGGTGCTTTAAAATTAATAGAAATTCCGTCTTATTATTAGGGAGGTAGAAAGCTACATGCCTTCAGTAGGAAGTGTTATGGTGATAGGAGCAGGCATTGCTGGTATCCAGGCGGCTCTCGATTTAGCCGAAAATGGATTTAAAGTCTACTTAGTAGAAAAAGGACCATCTATTGCAGGGAAAATGGCTCAGTTGGATAAGACCTTCCCTACCAATGATTGTGCTATGTGTATTCTTTCTCCCAAACTTTCTGAATGTGCACGCAATGTGAATATTGATATTATTACCTTGGCCCAAATAAGGTCCATTTCTGGCGTCCCTGGGCATTTTAAGGTGGTTATTCACAAAACACCTCGTTATATAGATGAAATTAAATGCACTAACTGTGGTCTTTGTATTCAGTATTGTCCAACTTTAGTCCCAGATAAATACAATCAAGGTTATTCTTACACCAAGTGTATTCATCTTCCCTTTACTCAAGCAATTCCAGCTATTCCAATGATAGAACCCGATGCCTGTCTCTATCTCACGGATCAGATGTGTCAGATCTGCTTCTTAGCCTGTAACTATGAAGCCATAAATTTTAAACAAAGACCATCTGAGCTAGAACTAGAAGTAGGTGCAATAATAATTGCCTCTGGATATGAAGTCTTTGACGCTAGATTAAAAGGTGAGTTTGGGTATGGGGTTTTTGCCAATGTGATTACTTCTTTAGAATTTGAACGTTTGATTTCTGCTAGTGGTCCCTATTTTGGTCATATCCAGAGACCTTCTGATAATCAACCTCCTAAAAAAATTGCCTGGATTCAATGTGTAGGTTCTAGGGATAGGAGATTAAATAGGGGTTATTGTTCTTCTGTGTGTTGTATGTATGCTACCAAAGAAGCCATATTAGCCAAGGAGCATATAAAGGATTTGGACGCTACCATCTTTTATATTGATATTCGTGCTTTTGGAAAGGGTTATGAACGCTACTACCAAAGGGCAGAGGAGCAATACGGCATAAATTATATTAAAAGTCATATATCCACCATTAAGGAAAATCCCCAAAACAAAAACCTGATAATTTCTTATCTAAATGAAGAAGGACAGAAGACAGAAGCAGAATTTGATTTAGTAGTGTTATCTGTAGGAGTAAGTGCTTCTGTGGAGATGGAAGAACTGGCTCAAACATTGGGGATTGAATTAAACCATTATCATTTTTGTCAAACAAATCCATTTACTCCTATAGAAACTAGCAGACCTGGCATTTATGTGTGTGGGATGGCTAGTGCCCCTAAGGACATTCCAGAAGCAGTTATGGACGCCAGTGGCGCGGCCGCGGCAGCAGAGTCTTTATTAGCAGAGTCACGTTTTTCTCTCACTAAAACAAAGGAAATGATGCCAGAAAGAGATGTCTCTGAAGAAGAACCCAAGATAGGGGTATTTATTTGTCATTGTGGAACAAATATTGGGGGAGTCCTCAATGTGCCTCAATTAGTTGAATATAGTAAAAAATTGCCCAATGTAGTTTATGCCCAAAATGTGCTATATGCCTGTGCTACTGATGCTCAAGAATTGATAAAAAAAGCTGTTATAGAGCAAGGTCTTAATCGTTTGGTAATAGCGGCTTGCACTCCCCGCTCTCATTTACCCTTGTTTCAAGAAGTGGCCGCAGAAGCAGGTTTAAATCCTTATCTGGTAGAAATGGCTAATATTCGTGAGCATAATGCCTGGGTTCACAGTCGGGCAGTTAAGGTAGCCATGCTTAAGGCTCAAGCAGCAATAAGAATGGCTGTCGCTAGGGCAGTTAGGCTCAAACCTTTGCAACCCCGGCAATATTCTGTTACTCAATCTGCCTTAGTTATAGGGGGTGGGATTTCTGGGATGACTGCGGCCTTAGAATTGGCCAAACAGGGTTTTGAGGTCCATCTTTTGGAAAAGACAAACCAATTAGGTGGAGTAGCTAAACGGATTCCCAAAACCATTGAAGGGAAAGATGTAAAGACATTTCTTAAAACATTGATTTCTCAAGTTGAAAAGGAAGAAAGGATAAAATTATACTTAAATACTGAAGTATTAAAAACAGAAGGTTTTATAGGTAATTTTATCACTAAAATTCGTAACCGGACTACCAATGAAGAGAGAGAAATTAGACATGGAATAGTGATTATGGCCACTGGTGCCCAAGAATTTAAACCTCATGGTTTTTATGATTATGGTAAGCATCCTAATATTTTTACTTCTTTAGAACTAAAGGAGAAAATAGCTCAAGATAAAGAACAATTTAAGGATAAAAAACAAGTGGTGTTTATCCAATGTGTGGGTTCTAGAAACGAGGAAAGACCCTATTGTTCCCGCACTTGTTGCACCTTGGCTATAGAAAATGCCTTGGCTCTAAAAGAAATTAATCCTGAAATAGATATCTATATTCTTTATCGTGATGTCCGCACTTACGGTTTAAAGGAAGATTATTATGCTCAGGCCAGAGAAAAAAATGTAAAATTTATTCGCTTTGAAAAAAAAACTCTCCACAAGTTTCAGTGGAAGGAGAACAAATTACGGTGCGCGTATATGAACCAAGTTTAGGAGAATATATAGAACTTAATCCTGACTTTTTGGTGCTAAGTGCAGCCATTGTGCCTAATCCAGATAACGAAAAACTGGCACAGATATTTAAAATCTCCTTGACCCAGGATAAATTTTTCTTAGAGGCGCATATGAAATTACGACCTGTGGATTTTTCCTCAGATGGGTTGTTTATGTGTGGCCTGGCCCATGGGCCTAAGTTTATTCCTGAAAGCATTGTTCAAGGACAAGCAGCAGCCAGCCGGGCAGCAACTATCTTGTCTAAGTCCAAGCTCCAAGGAGAGGCTATAATCGCAGAGGTATTTGAGGAAAACTGTGATGGCTGTGGTTATTGTGTAGGTGTATGTCCCTTTATGGCAATTAAGCTTTTTGAATATATGTATCAAGGTGAAGTGAAAAAAATGGTAGAAGTCAATGAATCTTTATGTAAAGGATGTGGTTGTTGTATGGCCACCTGTCCAAAACGTGGTATTATGGTAAAAAATTTCGATTTAGATATTTTGTCAGCCATGATTGAGACGGCATTGCTCTCATCTGGCTAAAAGGAGGAAGATACAATGCCCAAACGCATTGGCATAGAGGTTTCTATTGCAATAGCAGAAGCGGTTAAACTCTGTGATGTAGACATTATTTGTGCCTACCCTATTACTCCTCAAACGCATATTGTAGAACACTTATCAGAATTAGTGGCCAATGGAGAATTGGATGCAGAGTTCATTCCTGTAGAATCAGAACACTCTGCTATGAGTGTAGCTGTAGGGGCCTCGGCTACCGGAGCAAGAGTTTATACCGCTACCAGTGCTCAAGGCTTATTTTTAATGCATGAAGTTTTGTTCATTGCCTCTGGTATGCGATTGCCTATTGTTATGACAGTGGCCAATCGTGCCCTTTCTGCCCCTATTAGCATCTGGAATGACCACAGTGATATTATGGCTGAGAGAGATATAGCTTGGATTCAAACCTTTGCTATTAATGGTCAAGAAGTCTATGATTTAACCTTTCACGCCTTTAGGGTGGCCGAGGATAAAAATGTTCAATTGCCAGTAATAGTTAATCTGGATGGATTTACCTTAACCCATGTGATTGAACCTATAGAGTTGGTTGACCAGGAGGCAGTAGAAAAATATTTACCTCCAAGGGAACCGATTTTGACCTTACATCCCGACCATCCAATTACCATGGGTCCGGTGGGTGTGCCTGAGATTTATACTGAGGCCAGGAGGCAAATAGAAGTAGCGCTAATGCAATCTTATGATACAATTGTGAAGGCCTGGGAAGAGTTTGGGCAAATCTTTGGTAGGCAATACCATCCTATAGAGACTTACCGCACTGAAGACGCAGAACTCATCTTTGTTACTATGGGTTCTTTTACCGAAAACGCCATGATGGCGGTGGATGAACTTCGGGATAAAGGGGAAAGAGTAGGTCTTATTTATATTCGCCTGTGGCGACCTTTTCCTCATAAAGACTTCCATCAGGCCATAGGTGAGGCAAAGACTTTGGTAGTGTTAGACCGCGCTATTACTTATGGGGTTAATAGTGGTCCGGTTTATTCTGAAATTCGCTCTTCTTTATATGATAAACCCAAGAAACCATATATTCAGGGATTTGTGGCTGGCTTGGGGGGAAGAGATGTGCCTGTAGAAAGTTTTATAGAGATGGCTGAGATAGCTAAGAAGGCTAGGAGAGCAAAATTTTCCCAATATATACATTTTGATGTAAAGGAAGATTAAATGTTTGGATGGCAAGGCAAGGCATTAAGGGTAAATTTAACTAATGGTTTGGTGGAAACAGAACTTATTGCAACAGAGCTTTTAGAAGACTACCTGGGTGGTTGCCTATTGACAGGAAAGATAGCTGAGCTGGAAAATATTTCGGCTGAGAATAACAAATTGGTCATCAGTAATGGTGTCCTTACAGGCACAGGAACACCAGGTGCTGCCTTATGTGCTATAGGGGCACATGTATTCCCCGAGTTTTTTTGTTGTCCTCTCTGGTACCACCTAGGAGCCGAATTAAAGTTCTGTGGTTACGATGTGATTATTATAGAAGGAGAGGCGCCTGTATGGAGTTATCTATTGGTATCAGATAATGAGGTTAAAATCATATCAGGAGAAGAAATAAAAGGGCTTTCCCTTAGAGAGACAGAAAATTTTATTAGAGATGGATATAGTAAATGGTTGGGAAATGAAATTAGGATTTTAAGTATTGGTGAGGCAGGTGAAGGTCAGTCAGCATTAGCAAGTTTAGTGAATGATGGTCTTCTTATTTCTCATTCAGGAGGAATTGGAAGTGTCTTTGGAGAAAAACGCTTAAAGGCCATAGCGGTAAGGGGAATACAAGATTTCAAACTGGCACATGCCTCTAAATTTGTTGATATTATTACCAAAGCTATTCAAAATTTTAGAGACAATAAAGACCGTATTTATGAACAAATGGCTAATATATGTGAGGAATTAAATCTGCCTTTAGTGGAGAAGATTTACTATGGTTCAGAAAAAAGAGGGTGTTTAGGGTGCCCTATTGCTTGTTTGCAACAAAAACAAGAGGAATTTTTACCTCACTTTACTACACTTTTTTGTCTTACACACCTCCTGGGTCTCTATAGATTGGAGGAAATTTTGGTAATTTATCACCTTTGTTTAAAAAAAGGTATTGACCCTATCGCCCTGAGTGTTGCTGCCAGATGTGTTATAGAATTGGTAAAGCAGGGAAAGGTAAAAGAAACTTCCTTAAAAATCGGTGACATAGAAGGACTTATAAATTTAATAACCGATCACGATTCTCTATTGCATAAAGGTGCAGCCAGATTAGCCCAAGAATATAACATAGAAGAATATTTTAAGGGATTAAAAAAGGAATTAAATGAGCACTTGGGGATTATATTTGGTAATCTAAACCAGGTTAATGAAAAAATGCACATTTTAGACGCCTTGGGAATATGTCCTTATATTCTTTTGGGTTTTCCTTTTGAGATGATTAAAGAGACCTTTAAGACAGTTACAGGAAAGGAGTTGGATGAAGGAAGTTTGAAAAATAGAGGGTTAAAATGGATGGAAGATTATACCGTATTCAGATAGACACTAATAAGTGCACCGGTTGTCGCCATTGCGAAACGGCCTGTTCGTTAGTCCACACCTCAGGTAAGATTAACTACCATCGGGCCCGAATAAGGATAATTAGTCTTGAAGACAGATTTTTACCCTTGATGGCCGGGCCTTATGTGCCTATTACGCAGGAATGTGCTTCTAAAAAACTGGTAACCATTAATGGTAAAACCTATGACCAGTGTATTCTCTGTCGGGCTTCTTGCACTAACAAGTCTATTTTTAAAGAACCTGATAGTGGTATCCCTTTAAAGTGTGATTTTTGCGCGTTTAGACCAGAAGGTCCTGCCTGTATCGAGTTTTGCACTAGTGGGGCCTTGAGTTTGGTAAGGATTAAAGAATAATGTTTACTGCAGATTTTTTAAAAGAGGTCAATCAGCATAGCGGAGAAAAGGTTCAACTGTGTTTTCAATGCTTTAAGTGTAGCTTGGGATGCCCGGTGAGCTTTGCCATGGATTATCTCCCTCATCAATTGTTACGTATGGTCCAAATGGGTCTAAAAGATAGAGTGTTACATAGTCATACCATTTGGGTATGTGCGGCTTGCGAAACTTGCACCACCCGATGCCCAAATCATATTGACATTGCTAGGGTAATAGATACTTTAAGACAGATGGCCATAAAACAGGGCAAACCAGCAGAAAAGCCTATCGTGGCCTTTCATAAAGCATTTTTAAATTCAGTGCGCCGTCATGGGAAGCTAAATGAGTGGGAATTAATGGCAGAATATAAGTTGCGCAGCACCAGATTTTTAGACGACTTATGGCTTATACCTGAAATGTGGAAAAGAAAGAAGTTGTTTTTAAGGATAAGAGGTGTACATAAGAAATCCGAGATAAAAAAAATTTTTAAAAAGGCAAAGGCATGGAACAACTAGGGTATTATCCAGGTTGCACTTTAGAGACCACAGGCAGAGAATTTGATATGACTACGCGCATAACTTGTCAGCAATTAGGTATAGAGCTAGTAGAAATACCAGATTGGAATTGTTGTGGAGCCAGTTCCGCTCATGAACTCAATAATTATTTGGCTATTTCTTTGGCTGCGCGTAATTTGGCTATCGCTGAACAAAAGTTGGCTCTGGATGTAGTTATTCCCTGTGCTGCCTGCTTTAACCGTTTAAAAGTAGCCCAAAAGGCTTTGTTAAACAAAGCTTATTCAGAATTTGTTTTTGAAGGTAGAACAAAGGTTTATGACCTTCTGCGCTTTTTGGCTCAACCTCGGTATAAAAAGAGGCTGAAACATCAAGTAGGAAAATCTTTAAAAGGATTAAAGGCAGTAGCTTATTATGGGTGTTTGTTAACTCGTCCTCCAGAAGTTACCGATCATCCCCATCCTGAAAACCCTACAGAGATGGATGAGATTTTAAAAATATTAGGTGTGGATTGCCTATTCTGGTCTTATAAGACTGATTGCTGTGGGGCTAGCCTTACGGTAGGCAGAGTAGATGTTGTGCATCAATTAGTAAAAAAACTTTATGACCATGCCTTGGAAGTAGGGGCAGAGTGTATAGTAACCGCTTGTCCTTTATGTCATGCCAATTTGGATTTAAGACAAAAGGAAATTAATGAAAAATTTAATAAAAACTATTATCTTCCCATTTTTTATTTCACAGAGTTAATGGTGTTAGCTATGGATATCAATGATACAGAAGTATGGGCAAGAGGTCATTTGGTGGATCCAATACCTTTGTTAAAGGAGAAGGGATTATGCTAGAAATAAGATTTCATGGTCGAGGTGGTCAAGGAGCGGTTACCTGTACGGAATTAATTGCCAAAGCGGCTATTGCCGAGGGTAAATACGCTCAGGCCTTCCCCAGTTTTGGTGCTGAAAGAAGAGGAGCACCAGTAACAGCCTTTTTACGTGTTTCTGATCGTCCTATTCGGATAAGACAAAATATTTATGAGCCAGATGTAATAGTGGTATTAGACCCTACTTTGCTTGGACCAGGGGTTTCTAAAGGCTTGAAAAAAAATGGTTTTATTATTACTAATTCCCCCAAGACCCCAACTGAAGTCAAGAAAGAGTATGATTTTGAACAAAAGGTAGCCACAGTAGATGCCACTAAGATAGCCTTGGATACCATTCGTTTACCTATTACTAATACTACTATGCTAGGAGCGGTAATTAGGGCTACTCAAATCGTAAGCCTGGAATCTTTGGCAGAGGTATTGGAAGAAAGGTTTGGCCGTTTAGCAAAGAGGAATCAACAGGCCATGGAAAGGGCCTTTACTGAAACCAAAATAGGAGACTAAAAATATGGGAAAGGTAAATGCAATAATAAGTTGGAAGAAATTGAATTTAGGCATAGCCATTACTGAGCCCGGAAGTGCCAGAAAATTTCTTACCGGTGATTGGCGAACGCAACGTCCTGTTTTGGATAAGGAGGCCTGCATTAGATGCGGACGGTGTTGGATTTATTGTCCTGAAGGGGCTTATACTGAAGATGAAGAAGGTTATTTTCAGTGTAACTTAGATTACTGTAAAGGTTGTGGTATTTGTGCCCAAGAATGCCCTGAAGGGGCAATCAATATGGTTTTAGAAGAAAAAGAATAGGAATTTTAATGAGGTAAGAAAAATGATACCAGCAGAAAAAAAGGTATTTGAGGGTTTTAAAGCGAGGGAGTTACCTAAAGAGGACCTTTTTACTCAAGGACATCGTGCTTGCCAAGGGTGTGGAGGAGCTTTAGCCTTGCGTTTAATCACCAAGGCAATAGGTAGAAGGGTTATTGTAGCTAATGCCACTGGGTGTATGGAAATTATTTCTTCTGCTTTTCCTCAAACTGCCTGGGATGTTCCTTGGATTCATGTAGCCTTTGAAAACGCAGCTGCAGTGGCTTCTGGGGTAGAATCAGCCCTTAAGGCCATGATGCGTAAAGGGAAATTAAAGGAAGAGAAAATTTTTGTTTTAGCAGTTGCTGGTGATGGTGGCACAGCGGACATTGGTCTGCAGGCCCTTTCCGGTGCTTTAGAGAGAGGACATGATTTTGTTTATGTATGTATTGATAATGAAGCATATATGAATACTGGTATTCAGCGTTCTTCTTCCACCCCATTTGGCGCTCGCACTACTACCTCTCCGGCTGGTAAAAAAAGTATCGGTCAAATGACCCGGAAAAAAAATGTGCCTGCCATTGCTGTGGCCCATGATATTCCTTATGTAGCTACCGCTTGCCCTACTTATTATTTAGATTTGATGAATAAGGTGAAAAAAGCCATAGAAACTCCTGGTCCTGCCTATCTCCATTGTCTATCAGCCTGCCCCACAGGCTGGCGGTGTGCTCCTAATTTAGCCATCGAAGTAGGGCGTTTGGCTGTGGAGACAGGGGTCTTTCCATTATATGAGGTAATAAATGGCCGATATAAGATTAATTATCCACACCGTCGTTTAAAACCCGTAAGACAATATTTAGAAATGCAAGGAAGATTCAGACACCTCACCGATGAATATATTGAAATCATCCAGGAAAGGGTGAATAAAGAAATGGCCAAACTCAGGGCCTTAGAGCGATTTGCTAGTTTTTATGAGAGTGTGTTAGCGAATTTTTAGTAACTGCTTTTAGGGTTAAAACTAGCAATTTGCTACCAACACATATAGCAAACCTCTTCCATTTATACCCATTTTTGCTGCGTTTTATTTTTTGGATAGAATTCATATTACCAAAGGGTTTTCCATTCAAGTTTTTCAAGAGTTCTTTTCATACTTGAGATTTCATACTTAATAGTGGAAAGGTCAGAGCGAATTTCTTCCAAAACAGAACCAGACATAGTCCTTGCTTGGAAAATCTCTAAAAGAGTTACCAGGCAAGATTCTATCTTCTTTAGACTTTCTGTCTGCTCTTGCAATATTTCCAACAGTCTTTCATTGAAATTTTTTTCTGTCTCTTGGCTTTGTTTTTTCTTACCCATAATCTAAGCCCTTTGTTTCCTTTTAATACTGATGTCGAATAATCTTTCCTTCTAGCAAAAAGACTACATCTTCGGCAATATTTGTGGCATGGTCAGCTACTCTTTCCCAACACCCATTAACAATAATTAAATGTGCTCCTCGCTTGACACCTGCACTATGAGTCATCATAAAATTCAATAGTGTGGTAAATATATAGTCTCTTAAGGCATCTACTTCATCGTCTCTCTTACAAACTTTAACAGCCAGGTCTAAATCCTTATAAACAAAGGCATTCACTGCTTCACTCAGCATCTCTATGGCTATTTCAGCAATGGATTGTAACTCATCTAAACAACAATAGAGGGGTGGCCTCTTTGCCAGTTCTATCACCCTTTGAGCCACGTTTACTGCCTGGTCTCCACACCGCTCTAAGTCAGAATTCATTCGCATAGCTGTGGTAATAAACCTTAAATCACTAGCCATAGGTTGATATCTGGCTAAAAGAGAAAGACCTTGTTTATCTATTTGCATCTCTATGTTATCAATTTCATCATCTCTTTTTATTATCTCTTTTGCCAGTTTTTCATCCCTTTCTCTAAAAGCCTTTAAACTGTCACCCAGGGACCTTTCCACCATAGAGGCCATCTTCAACAAATTCATCTTAAGGTCATTTAGTTCATTGTGAAAGCGCCTTTCCATATTATCCAAATCTTCCTGTAATATAGTCTTCTGTCTGTTTCTCCCTGGGTTTGGTAAATATATCTTCTGTATTTCCTACTTCAATAATCCTTCCCATATAAAAAAACGCAGTGTAATCAGAGACACGGGCTGCCTGTTGCATATTATGGGTGACAATAATAATAGTGTATTTTTCTTTTAGTTTGTGGATTAACTCTTCTATTTTTTGAGTAGCAATGGGGTCTAAGGCAGAACACGGTTCATCCATAAGTAATACTTCAGGCTCAATGGCTAGGGCACGGGCAATACAAAGCCTTTGCTGTTGTCCCCCAGAAAGAGAAAGTCCTGATTTCTTAAGTTTATCTTTTACTTCATCCCAAAGAGCGGCTGCCTTAAGACTTTCTTCTACTTTGGCTGCAATCTCGGCTTTATTTCTCCTGCCATTTATCTTTAGCCCATATGCTATATTTTCAAAAACTGACTTCGGTAAGGGATTGGGTCTTTGAAACACCATACCTACTCTTCTCCTTATCTCTGTCACATCTATGTTCTTACCATAAATATTTTTACCATCCAAGAGCACCTTTCCTTCAACCCTTGCTCCAGGGATGAGGTCATTCATCCTGTTTAAACATCTAATGAAGGTGCTTTTTCCACAACCCGAAGGCCCAATTAGGGCAGTTACTTTATTCTCTAGAAATTCAAGAGAGATATTTTTTAACGCACAAAAGTCTCCATAATAAAAGCTCAGATTTTCGGTAACTATCTTTATTTTCATCTTGGCCATTTAATAAAAAATGTAGAGCCTTTTCCTAATTCGCTTTCTACCCAAATCTCGCCACCATGGGTTTCAACAATATGTTTTGCAATAGAAAGTCCTAATCCTATACCCCCTAATGTCCTGGAGCGATTTTTATTCACCCTATAAAAACGCTCAAAGATACGAGTTAAATCCTTCTTGGGAATGCCTATGCCTGTGTCACTAACTTTTATAAGCATAAAATTATTTTGTCCTTCAGCACTTATTTCAATCTTACCTTTTTCTGTATATTTTAATGCATTATCAATAAGATTATTAAACACTTGTCTTGCCTTTTCTTCATTAGCCCATATAGTTTGGTTATCTTTTATCTTTATTTCCATTCCAATACCCCTTTCTTGGGCCTTCTCTCTAAGTGTTTCCATTATTTCTTCTATTAATTCTTTTAAGGAAATATGTTCTTTTTCCACCCGAAAACCCACACTTTCAATCCTAGAAAGCTCAATTAAATCATGTGTTAGTTTAATTAAAAAATTCGTGTGTTTCAAAATAATGGAGGTGAATTCTTTAATCTTCTCTAGGTCTTTTTCATATAACACCGTTTCTGCATATCCCTTAATGCTGGTAAGGGGCGTGCGTAATTCATGTGAGACATTGGCCACAAAGTCTTTCCTCATCTTTTCAAGCTTTTTTAGGTGAGTGATGTCATAAAATACAGCGATGGTGCCAATTGTTTCTACATTGTGTTTTATGCCACAAAGATGCACTTCAAAGACCCTTTCTTGGGGATAAGGAATAACTAGTTCTATAGATATCTTTTCTGTCCCATTTATCACCTCTTCTATTCCCTTAATCCATGCCTTATCTCGCAAGATTTCTATAGAACTCTTGCCTATTTCTACTTGGGGAAAGAGTGATTTAAAGGCATTATTATAAAGCACAATTTCCCCCTTTTTATCCGTCACCACAATTCCTTCATAAATACTTTTTAAAATAGTTTCTAAATAAGTTTTCTCCTGATTTAATTGACTTATATATTGGTCAATTCTTCTAGCCAAATCATCAATAGTATAAGCCAATGTGCCTATTTCATTTTTAGGATAAATACCAATCCTCTTTTTGAAATCTCCTTTGGCCAGAGTAATAGCAGTTTCTGTAATTTTTTTAATTGGGTTAGTAAAGCTCTGAGAAAGTAAGAGGCTAATAATTATAGCCAGAAAAAGTCCCAATCCCAAAGACATCCAAATAATCCTTTCTACTTGAGAGATGGTCTGTTCAACTTGGGTTAGAGGCAAAGAGATTCTTACTACCCCTATTAAATTTTCTTGTTTTACTAAGGGTAAGGCCACATAAAGCATTTCTTGTCTTAGAGTAGTGCTATAACGCTTGGTTATTCCAATATTTCTCTTTAAGGCACTCATTACCTCTGGTCTATGACTGTGATTTTCCAAATATCTCAATTTTTCCTTACTTACTTCTGAATCAGCTACTACCCTTCCTGAAATATCAATGATAGTAACCCTTGCTCCCAGAATCTTTCCTATCTCATCAGCCAAAGGATCCAGGTCAAAATTAAGGGTTAAATCCTGCTTTATTAAAAAGCTGCGGATGAGTTCATTCTCTCGTGTTAGTTTTGTTTCTAGCTGATTTATAAGGTAATCTCTTAGACCAAATTTGAGATATATATAGGCAATAGTAAAACAAAGGATTAAAATACTTAAAAAAGATAAAAATAATTTTTCCCTCAGACCAAGTCTATTCCTCAAAACGGTCTGCCTTTAAGAAGTGCTTTTCTGGTGAGGAAGACATCCTTCTTAACACTACCTTATATTTTTCCTTTTCCAGATGATAGGCAATCAAATTGACAATATCTTTATCATCCTCAATAACCAGAATAGTGGGCATCTGTTGAAAATTTAACATCTATGAAAAAGTTGTGCAACCCTTTTTAAGAAATCTTAATAGGCTGTAGCAGTTGTAGCAGGACAAATTCCTCCTTCTTTCCATAAATCGGTCAATTTAAGTTCTGTCAATTCTTTCATTATCGTCTCCTCCTATAATAGTTTTCTTTATAGGAGAATATACTCTGTTTTTTATGTTTTGAAAATTTACACATTTAATTTTACACTTACCGGGGGACAACTGAAACTTGAGTTTCTCCCTGCGATGTGTCATAATGACCATGTGGTTTAATCAAAGGATAGGAGGGGTGATATGGAGGGTGACATTTCCCGGCTTGAACAAAAGCTTAGTCCAAGTGATAGAAATTTACTGAGAAAATTTATAAATAACCTTCTCAAAAAAGAAAAATATACACAGCTTAGAAAAGAAATTGAAGATCGAAGGAAAGAAGTAGAAAGAGGCGAGTATTTAACTCATGAAGAATTCTGGGAAGACATTTGATATTATTTACGCCAAGGGTGTCAAAAAGGATTTGAAAAATATTTCAAAAAGCGATCTTCAACGCATAAAAAAAGCCATAGAAAAACTAAGAAATTTTCCGGATATCAAATGTTCGACATCTAACTGCCCATCCTTTAGCAGATTTCAGGTTAAGAGTGGGAGAATACCGCGTTCTATTCGACGTTAAATTTTCAGAAGAGATAATAATAGTGCTCAAAATCGGCCACAGAAAGGGCGTTTACTGATCCTACTTTGAGAATAACAGAACCTGAATGCGATTCACACACAGCCTGGGAAGTAACCAAATAATTTCCAGAAACTTTCCGAAAAGAAAGGTAAGGTGAGCAGGATAAAAATTTTAATTGACACATTAATAAAACTTTTCTATTGTAAGTGGAAATGGAAGCAAAGAAATTTTATGAAATTTATTTGGATATAAAAAATCCTTTTCCCCATCAGCTTCAGTTCTTTCATTTGGCCTTAAACGATAAATTTCCCATTTTGGTCAAAGCCCCAACTGGTTCAGGAAAGACAGAAATGGCAATAGTGTTGTTGGATAAAAATCAGATAGAAACAGGCACAGAATGTTAGACGCTGTCAAAGAACTAGGTGATTGTATTTTAGATAGAGAAAATAAAGATAAACTAACCATTTTATTAGAACCCCTTTACAAGGCCAACCAAGAAGAGCCGCGGCTTTTGACTATTGACATAGATATAACCACCGCACCTCAATATTTAGGAATAAGTATAGAGCCGTATCGGACAGATAAAATTGAAAAGTATCTTTATAAAAGAGGTTCTTCTAGGGGAGCTAATTTTTCTCCCACTACCCAAATTACAGACACTTCTAGAACATATCAAATTAAAATTTTAGGTTGGTTTCGGGATTGTGAAAAGAGAAAAAAAGAATTTTCTGAAGAAGACCAATCTTTCATACAAACACTGCACGAACTTTTAAAAGAGAAAGAAAAGGAAATTGTCAGCGATTTGGGAGAAAAATGGGAAGAAACAAAGATTTCCTGCGTGACCTTGCGTTTTAAAAAGGATAATGAGTGGCTTTATCTTGGAGACTTAAAGATTTTTAAGGACTTTCTTCTTAAAAAGGTATTTGAAAAAGAGGCCAAAATTGCAGGTCAAAATAAGATTTGCTCTTTGTGTAAACAGAGAAAATCATCTGTATTTTTAGATTCGTCTATCTTTAAGTTTTTTAACATAGACAAACCAGGTTTTATTACTGGCGGGTTTATTCAAGAAGATGCCTGGCACATGTTTCCTCTTTGTTCTGATTGTAAGTTAAGTTTGGTAGAAGGCAAAAATTTCTTGCAAAATTTACAGTTCACTTTTGTTAAGGGTATGCAGTATTTTCTTATTCCTCACTTTCTTTTGGGGAAAGAGCAAGTAAGAGAGGAAGTTTTAGATATCTTATTGAATGCCCAAAAGCGAGTTACTCTAAGCAAGGAAAGTAAAAAGAATATTACGGCCGATGAAGAAGATATCTTATTTTATCTTAAAGAAGCAGAAGATACCATCAGTTTTTATCTTTTGTTCTTAAAAAAGGAACAATCCGCAGAGCGCATTTTGCTTTTAATAGAAGATGTTTTACCTTCCAGATTGCAAACCATTTTTAAGGCAAAATATAAGGTAGATAAGAAATTTGAGCCTTTAGATTATAATTTTGATCATTGCTTACGCAAATTCTTTTTTAAAACCGATGAGAAAAATAAAAGAGCAGATTTGGATAAGTATTTTTTGGAAGTAATAGATAAGGTTTTCAAGGATAGGACATTAAGTTTATCTTGGCTATTACAGTTTTTTATGCATGAGATAAAAAAAGACTTTTTTAAAACCTATGCGCAAAATGATAACTACCGTTTTCAAAACAGTGTGCGTTATACCTTAATGAACTTAGACTTTTTTACTAATTTAGGTTTGCTTCCTATAAAATCTTTTAAGGAGGAAGGCATGTTTGTTGCTTTATATGAAAAGTATCAACTGGATAGTGCGTTAAAAAGAGGGCTCTTTTTGCTAGGTGCCTTAACTGAGCTTCTTTTGCAAATTCAGCGGGTAAAAAGGGATGGGAGTATGCCTTTTTTCAAACAACTAAAAGGACTTAAGATGAATGAAAGTGAAATAAAAGGGCTTTTGCCCAAGGTTATCAATAAGTTTATTGAGTATGAGAGCTATGGAAGAGGTAAACGTCTTTTGGCAGAAGAAGCATCTAAAAATCTATTAAATAGTGGTAGTAATTGGAAAATAACTTTAGATGAAATTAATTTCTATTTTGCCGTGGGCATGGCTTTAGCCAGTGAAGTAAAGGAAATAGCAGAAAACACAGGAGGAGGAGATGAAAGAAATAGTTAAAAATCGGTCGGAAATATTGTTTTTGTATGATATTGCCTGGGCAAATCCTAATGGTGATCCTGCCGATGAAAACAAGCCACGCATAGATGAAGAAACAGGTAAAAACATTGTAACCGATGTGCGGTTAAAACGGACAGTGAGAGATTATTTACATGATTTTAAGAACCAAGAAATCTTTGTAAGAGAAATAGAAATTGCCCCAGGAAACATTCAAGATGCCAAGGCACGAGCTGAGGATTTTCTTGTGGATGAGAAAGGGAACAAACTTGATAAGTCTAAGTTAGATTTAAATAAAATGAAAGAAATTATTGAAAAAAACATTTTATCTAAGTGTATTGATGTGAGGCTCTTTGGAGCTACTATTCCTTTGGAAAAGAGCAGACAGGAAAAAAGCTCTCTTACCTATACCGGCCCTGTGCAATTTAAGATGGGTCAGTCATTACATCGGGTAAAACTGCACTACATTAAAGGCACAGGTGCCTTTGCTTCAGAAGCAGGTAAAGAACAAAAGACCTTTAGAGAAGAATGGGTTTTGCCCTATGCCTTAATCTGTTTTTACAGCGTCATTAATGAAAATGCGGCTAAAATTACGCATCTTACCGAAGACGATGTAAATCTTCTTATGGAGGCCTTTTGGAATGGCACTAAAAATCTTATTTCCCGCTCCAAAATGGGACAGATGCCAAGGTTTTTATTGAGGGTGGTTTATAAACAAAAGAATTATCATATTGGAGACTTGGATAAACGGATAAAGCTTGTAACAGATAAACCAGATGAGGAAGTTAGAGGAATAGAAGACTATAGACTGGATGCAAGTGGGCTTATTGAAACATTAATTAAACACAAAGATAGAATTGAAGAAGTTATCTATGGTAAGGATGGATTGCTTAAGACAAAGCCTGATGATTTTGAAAACCAACTAAATCAAGAAGGGATTAACGTAAAATTATGCAATTTTTAGTCTTTGACATCTGGGGAGATTACGGACATTTTAAACGGTTTTATACCACTACCTCGCCCCTTACCCACTCCTTTCCTCCACCAACAGCAGTATTTGGCATGTTAGGGGCGATTTTAGGAGTGGATAAAAGAGAATATTTACGGCATATTAATTTAAATACCCTATCTTTAAGCATAGCCATCGTAAATCTAATCAAAAAGGCAAGATACGGGCTTAACCTTGTGAATACCAAAGATAATTTTTGGGTGCCAGTAAAAAAAGCCTATCATGAACCCCGTATTCAGGTAAAAACAGAATTTTTAAAAGAATGTCGTTTCAGGATATATGTCTGCTTTCATAATCCCAAGTGGCAAGATAAATTAAAAGAAAATCTATCTGCCCATAAAACCCACTACACACTTTCTTTAGGCTTAGCATCTTGTTTGGCTAATTTTGATTATATGGGAGAATTTGAAGCAAAGAAAGAAGATGAAAAAGAACTTCATATTCACAGCGTAGTGTCCATGTCCAAGTTCATAAATGTCTCTTTAGAACAGGGAAAGAAATATTTTAAAGAAAGAGTGCCTTGTAACATGACACCTGACAGAGAAGTTACTTCTTATGAAGATGTGATCTTTAATCCTGATGGACAAATAGAAAATCCGTTAAAACTTAAAGTAAAAGAATGCTTCTTACTGGAAAATAACGAGTGTATTGTTACCTTCTAATATGAAGCAGCTTTATGCGCATTCTGACGGCACAACTTTAGAGGAACATTTATATAAAACAGCCCTTACAGCTCAAAAATTGGCCCGAGAAAAACACACTTCCCTTTTTCCAAAAGAGTTATTTGTCCAGCTAGCCATCTTACTCGGAGCAACACATGATATAGGTAAGGCCACTTCTTATTTTCAGGATTACCTTACCGCAGATAAAAAGAAAAAATCTCCCTTACAGCACCACAGCCTTTTTTCCGCCATCTGGACATATTATCTGGCAAAACAAATTACAGACGATTCCCTTTTACCTTTTCTTTGTTTTGTGGTGGTAAAAAGACATCACAATGATTTAGCAGATATAAAAACTGAAACCTCTCTGGATGAAACTAAAACGCTGAAAAAACAGTTTGCAGCTTTAAATAAAGAAGAATTAGAGGCAATTTTTCAAAGCTTAAGTGAGAGACTGAACGCACCGTTTCTAAAGCTAGACCCAAAAGAATTTCCGAGATACCTTGAAGATATTCACTCTGAGTTAAGCAAAATCAGACGTAGGTATTTGAGAAAACTAAATGGAGACAACCTATATCTTTATTTGAAATTAGCTTTGTTATATTCCATCCTCTTGGATGCTGATAAGACGGCTACGGTTTTAAAAGACGAAAGTATTGTTAAAGAACGCCGGGATATTTCTGGGAAAATCGTTTTAAAATACAAAGAATCAGTCTTTAAAAATGCTCCACAGACCTTTATCAATCACTTAAGAGACCTGGCCTTTGAAGAAGTAGGTAGCTGTCCAATTAGTTTAGGGGAGAGATTTTATTGTTTAAATTTACCCACAGGTTTGGGAAAAACATTAATAGGGTTACACTTTGCCCTTAAATTGCGAGAAAATATTGCCCAGTCTGGCTATACCCCACGCATTATCTATGCCCTGCCCTTTTTAAGCATTATTGATCAAAACTATGAAATTTATCAGCAGGTGTTAAGTACAGAATATAAAATAGATTCTCATTATTTGCTTAAACATCACCACCTTACGGATATAGTTTTTTATGAAAATGACAGAGAGTTTGACTTTGATGCTGCCAAAATTTTATTAGAAGGCTGGAATGCCGAAATAATTGTCACAACTTTCATCCAGCTTTTCCACACACTTATTGGCTACAAAAATAGAATGTTGCGTAAGTTCCACAAGCTTGCAGGTGCTATTATCATCTTGGATGAAGTGCAAGCAATACATCACAAATACTGGCTGGTAGTAAAGGGAATTTTGACTTCACTGGCTACACAGCTTAACACCTACATTCTGCTTTGCACGGCTACCCAGCCTTTAATTTTCCCTAAAAGTGCTTTAAGAGATACCTGTGAAAAAGAAAAATACTTTAGGCAGTTAGACAGAATTACTATTTATCCTCATTTAACTAAGAAACAAACTTTAGAGGCATTTATTAATGAATTTTCTCCCGTAAAGAAAACATTATTTATCGTAAACACCATCAATGCGGCCAAAACCCTTTTTCGCCTTTTGCAAGGAAGGTATCCTCAAGAGAAGATTGCTTACTTAACCACGCATATCATTCCTAAAGAGAGATTAAAACGCATTAAAGAAATTAAGCAGGGTAAATACAAACTCTGTGTTTCAACGCAACTGGTAGAAGCAGGAGTGGATATAGATTTTCCAGTTGTTTATAGAGACTTAGCTCCATTAGATGCCCTTATCCAATCAGCAGGTAGATGTAACAGGAATGCTGAAGAAAAAGGAACAATGTATGTCTTAAATCTTATCAATGAAAAGGGAAAACGCTATGCCTATCAGGTTTATGATCTCTGGTTAATTGACAAAACAGAGAAAATTTTGGTCAGATATAGCTCTATTTCTGAACCTGACATTTTAGAACTCATAAACTCTTATTATGAGGAAGTAAACCAAGAAAAGCCCGATGAAACGGCAAAAGCTTTATTGAAATCTTTACAGACCTTGCATTTTAATGGCGAAAAAGAAACCTATCCAGTAAGTAACTTTCGTCTTATAGAAGAAGATTATCCTAAGTGGGAGGTGTTTATAGAATATGATGAAGAAGCAAAAATGCTATGGAAAGAATTTACCCAAATTCGCAAGATTAAAGACAGGTTTGAAAGAAAAATGGCCTATGAGCAGATAAAATCAAGATTTAGTCAATACATCATCAGCGTGCCTCAAACCATAGAAAACAGACCTCCTGTAGTGGAAAACCTTTTATATGTGCCTTATGAACAATTGGAAGATTTTTATGATAAAGAAACAGGATATAAGCTTGAAGGAGGAGTGATGGTTTTTTAGGAGGGGTAGGGATGAGTGGGGAGAAAAGAAGCAAGTCTTTTTTATATAGCCGTGCTGGGAATTAATCCCCCCCATCACCTTCCTTTCCACCTCAATCTTCTCAAACAAGTTTTTCATTAAATTTGACAGTTGTTTTTCGCAAATTCACTGTTTATGGGCGTTTTTAAGCGTAAATGAAGATGGGTACTACATTTAGGATTACTTGAAGTCTTCATTTATGCGTATTATAATGCGCCAGGAGGTAAAAATGCAAAAGGTAAGGAGATTAAACATAACTATTTCTGAGGAAGTTTATGAAGCCTTACATCGTGTAGTTGGGCCACGGAAAATAAGTAAGTTTATAGAAAGTTTAGTACGGCCTTATGTGGTAAAAGAAGACCTTACTAAAGCTTATCAAGAAATGGCAGCAGATAGACAAAGAGAAAAGGAAGCTAAAGAATGGACAGAGGGATTGATTGGAAATTTAGATAAAATTGGGTTCTGTGACTGAAAAAGAGATGGCTGAGATAGAAAAAGCAATCAAAATCCAGCTTGGATTTATTTAGACATATCTGCCTTTCATTAGCAACCATCTTATAATTTAACATTAAAACGCTTGTCACGAGAGGTAGCGAATTTTAAAACACTACTTGACAACAAAATATTTTAGTATTTTTGTGCACTAAAATGCACAAAACTTCAAATTTTTGTTCAGTTTATTTAAAATAATCAATGCTACGCATCACTGGCACCTTAATCTGGTATTACTATGTTTGCAAAAGAGAAGTTTGGCTCATGGCACATGAGTTACATCCTAATCAAGAAGATCCGTTTTTAGAGATTGGACGTCTTATTCAAAAAGAAAGCTATGCTAGGGAGAAAAAGGAAATAGAACTTGGACATATTAAGATTGATTTGATAAAAAAGGCAGACGGTGAGTTTATTGTAGGTGAGATCAAAAAGTCCTCTCGTTTTGAACACCCAGCCAAGATGCAACTGGCCTATTACCTCTATTGCCTAAAACAATATGGCATTGCTGCTACAGGTGAGCTTTTAATTCCCAAGGAGAAAAAACGCATCAAGGTAGAATTGACCGAAAACATAAAAGCTGAACTGAAACAAACCATCTCCGCTATCAAAGAAATTATAAAACAAGAAAAACCACCCTTACCACAAAGAACTAAATATTGCTCTCACTGCGCTTATAAGGAATTTTGTTGGGTATAATAAATTTTTATCTTGTAATTTACCATATTGCCTTGTATAATTTGCAAGGAGGTGATTTAAAATGAAAACATCAGTAACAAAAAGGGGACAAACAGTCATTCCGGCTTCTATTCGGAAAAAATATAAAATAAATGAGGGAACCATCCTTCAATGGATTGATACAGAAGAGGTAATTAAAGTGATTCCTATACCTAAAAATACAATTAGCTCTTTGCGAGGTATAGCAAAGGGAGAAAAACTTCTAGAAAAATTGCTCAAAGAGAGAGCCTTAGATGAGAGAAGAGAATAAATACCTTTTTGATACCTCAGCCTGGTTCACACTTTTAGAAGATGAAGAGGGAGCAAACCAGGTAGAAAGGCTGCTAAAAAATGAGAAGATTGTTGTGCCATTCATCATTCTCTTAGAAATTTATTATATTACTTTACAGGAAAAAGGCACAGAGACCGCAGACAAAAGATATGCAATGATAAAAAGTTTAGACCTAGAAATTTTATGGAAAATAGATGAGCCTACTCTTATGTTAGCAAGCTATTTTAAGGCAAAGTATAGAATTTCTTTAGCTGATGCAATAATTGCTGCTTTTGCTAAGAAAGAAAACGCCATTTTAGTTCACAAGGACCCTGAATATGAAATTTTAAAGCATAAGGTTAAACAGCTTATATTGCCTTATAAGAAGAAATTATTAAGAAAAACCTCCTCTGCTCCAAAAGACTAAGTAAGTATTGTTCTCATTTACTTAGTATTGTCCGACACTATTGTCTTTTACAAGCAATTCCATTATGATGTCATCAATTTAAGATAGTATCTTCAATCATGAAAAAAACCATTTATATCTTTTCAGATGGGGAGTTAAAACGCAAGCAAAATACCATCTATTTCGAAGGAGAGAAAGGGCGTAAATATGTGCCAGTAGAGAATACTGGAGAAATTTTGATTTTTGGTGAAGTAAGTATTAATAAACGAATACTTGAATTTCTCTCCCAGCAGGAAATCATTTTGCACTTTTTCAATCATTATGGCTATTATGTTGGTAGTTTTTATCCTAGAGAGCACTTAAATTCAGGCTATATGATTTTAAGACAGGCAGAACATTATTTGGACAAAGAAAAACGTTTACCTTTGGCGAGGCTTTTTGTCTGGGGAGCAATGGAAAACATAAAAAAGGTGCTTTCTTATTATATTAATCGTGGTGTGGCATTAGAGGAAATTAGAGCCAATATAGAAAAACTTCAAAATAGCATTGGAGATACAAAAAGTGTAGAAGAAGCCATGGCACTTGAAGGAAATGCCAGAGATTATTACTATCGGGCATTTGATAAAATTTTAAGTAATAGCGATTTTATCTTTGAAGAAAGAACACGCCGACCACCACGTAATCGCTTAAACGCCTTAATCAGTTTTGGCAATAGTTTACTTTACGTGGTAGCGCTAAGTGAAATATATAAAACCCACCTTGACCCACGCATTGGCTTTTTGCATACCACAAATTTTCGCCGATTTAGCCTTAACTTAGATATAGCCGAGATCTTTAAACCCATTATTGTAGACAGACTTATTTTCACCCTGGTTAATAAAAAAATGGTCAAAAAAACATACTTTGAAAAACACCTAAACGGTCTTGTGCTTAATGAGAAAGGACGTATACTTTTTGTGGAAGAAATAGACAAACGGCTAAAGGCCACTATTCGGCACCCAAAATTAAGAAGAAATGTCTCTTACCGCCAGCTTATTCGTCTAGAGTTATACAAACTTGAAAAACACCTGATGGACGAAGCATGTTATCAACCATTCATAGCCAGGTGGTAATTTTGGTAATTGGTGACTAGTGATTGAAAAAGATGCTGTGAGTTTAAAGAGAAAAAAATAAGAGGTTCTATAGAAATGTTTGTCATCATGGTTTATGATGTAGAGGTAAAGCGGGTAAACAAGGTATTAAAAACAGGGCGTAAATTTCTCCACTGGGTGCAAAACTCGGTGTTAGAAGGAGACATCAGCCCCGCCAAGCTAGAAAAACTAAGAACTGAATTAAAGCATATTATTAATGAGGAAAAAGACTCGGTGATTTTCTACACCTTCCGTACCACTCGTTACAGCAGCCGCGAAATTATGGGCATTCAAAAAGGTGGAGAGGAATGTATTTTGTGATTGGTGGCTAGTAGATAGCTGGATGTAAGAGTAAAGATTTTACGTATTTAATGTTTATCGTCAATGCCTCCTAGTGTAAAAAGACCCAGGAAACGACGAGAGGCATAAAAATAACCAAAAGTATTGACACATCAGTAAAACCTTGCTAAAGGAAAATGAATAAGAGAGCTATTTTGACAATTTGGCCGGGAACGACAACTAGCAATAAAGAGGGGAAAATGCGTTTTGAGCCTACCTATGAGGAATTGAAACCTTAGTGAGAATGCAGACGCCAAACAGGAAGAGCGGAGTTTTGAGCCTACCTATGAGGAATTGAAACCGTCAAATGCAAAGCCTAACCTTCTTAAAAAGGTTTCAGTTTTGAGCCTACCTATGAGGAATTGAAACACAACATCATGGAAATACACTGAGGCACTTCTAGGCAGTTTTGAGCCTACCTATGAGGAATTGAAACCATCCTTGCTCCACCATGCTCTGTAAGCTTCTCGTAAGTTTTGAGCCTACCTATGAGGAATTGAAACTTTTGCTGCCCACTCTGCAA
This sequence comes from Candidatus Desulfofervidus auxilii, assembly GCF_001577525.1. Taxonomy (GTDB): domain Bacteria; phylum Desulfobacterota; class Desulfofervidia; order Desulfofervidales; family Desulfofervidaceae; genus Desulfofervidus; species Desulfofervidus auxilii. The sequence goes on from NZ_CP013015.1 coordinate 1,582,782, forward strand.
ACTCTTCGGGGAAGTCTGTTTTGAGCCTACCTATGAGGAATTGAAACATGTATTCCATTGCTTTCTCTTGTATCTCTTCCCAGTTTTGAGCCTACCTATGAGGAATTGAAACCAAGAAATGTAGAGCGAGAAATTATCTTTTTTCTAGGTTTTGAGCCTACCTATGAGGAATTGAAACAACCAATTGTTTTTATTACTCCTGCAAGGTTTTTAAAGTTTTGAGCCTACCTATGAGGAATTGAAACAACCCAGTATGGCCACTGCACTAAGTACCCTAGGGTGTTTTGAGCCTACCTATGAGGAATTGAAACCACTAAACCCATAATCAAATGCCGTCATAATGTTCAAGTTTTGAGCCTACCTATGAGGAATTGAAACAGTGCACGAAGACGCAGATAGTCATCCACAGTAAGTAGTTTTGAGCCTACCTATGAGGAATTGAAACCCAATGGCCAAAGAGCCTCAAACTGAGACTTCTTCAGGTTTTGAGCCTACCTATGAGGAATTGAAACTCAAAGATAAAACTTTTGATAGGACATCCCATACCTGTTTTGAGCCTACCTATGAGGAATTGAAACATCCTCTTCCTCATCCATCACATACATGGGGGTGCTTGTTTTGAGCCTACCTATGAGGAATTGAAACTGTTGCAAGTAGGGGTAGGGGATATGGTAGAAGAGCTGTTTTGAGCCTACCTATGAGGAATTGAAACGCCTCAAAATTTAACTCTCCATCATTAACTTCTTCGTTTTGAGCCTACCTATGAGGAATTGAAACTATGAGTTATGTGTATGAGTTGGGGTATAAAGGGGGGGTTTTGAGCCTACCTATGAGGAATTGAAACGGGGAGAGAAAACAATTATGGTGCAGTGGGGGGATAAGTTTTGAGCCTACCTATGAGGAATTGAAACCCATTTACCTCATCAAAACAGTCTAACCAAAATCCGGTTTTGAGCCTACCTATGAGGAATTGAAACACTTGTCTCGCCAGAAAGGCATGATGTCCAAGGCTCTGTTTTGAGCCTACCTATGAGGAATTGAAACAGTTATATAGCAGTTTTAATTCTGGCTTTTTTCATTTGTTTTGAGCCTACCTATGAGGAATTGAAACTCTATCAAAAACCACTTTTCACATATCTCAATCACGTTTTGAGCCTACCTATGAGGAATTGAAACTGGCTTCCTTTTTCTGATGCTCAGTTTGGTGGCGTGTGTTTTGAGCCTACCTATGAGGAATTGAAACCCTTTTTGAAAATTCTAGAGCATTTACCACCGCATTGTTTTGAGCCTACCTATGAGGAATTGAAACCTTCATGCTGGGTAAGATTTAAAATTTTAACCATTTTGTTTTGAGCCTACCTATGAGGAATTGAAACGCAGGATAGGCCCCTGCACTAGAGGGATATATGGAGGTTTTGAGCCTACCTATGAGGAATTGAAACCATATTTACCTTGCCTAACACAACTGTTTTCTGCTGAGTTTTGAGCCTACCTATGAGGAATTGAAACAACTCTACTGGACGGCCTCGCCATGAGGTAACATCCAGTTTTGAGCCTACCTATGAGGAATTGAAACTTTGTAAGTCCTCTTGCTATCATTTTCAAGACAGAGTTTTGAGCCTACCTATGAGGAATTGAAACCCGATTTCCTTATATATGGTTTTATATTTGGATACGAGTTTTGAGCCTACCTATGAGGAATTGAAACGAAAGATGATTAGTGATATGTATAGGACAGCCTCCATAGTTTTGAGCCTACCTATGAGGAATTGAAACGAGCTGGTTATAACTAGCACTTATGACGGTAATCACGTTTTGAGCCTACCTATGAGGAATTGAAACACGGCCAAACCAATATCCAATGTCCTCTAGCACTTCGTTTTGAGCCTACCTATGAGGAATTGAAACTGACATTAAAGATAGATGTCAAGCCCTTTTCCAGTTTGTTTTGAGCCTACCTATGAGGAATTGAAACAGATTTTGGATATGTTAACAAGGATTTGTATTTTTGGGTTTTGAGCCTACCTATGAGGAATTGAAACCTACTTTAAAAGAGAAGATAAAGTTGCAGACAGCGAGTTTTGAGCCTACCTATGAGGAATTGAAACTTCCAGAGGGCTGGGATATTTGCATACAAAGCCAAGTTGTTTTGAGCCTACCTATGAGGAATTGAAACATCCCCTCTGCCCAGCTATACACGTCTTTTACAGCTCCTGTTTTGAGCCTACCTATGAGGAATTGAAACTTGTATCTTTTAACCCACTGCTCACCCATTTTATTCCGTTTTGAGCCTACCTATGAGGAATTGAAACTCAGCTCTATAATCCTTTAGACCAAATATCTCTAAGTGTTTTGAGCCTACCTATGAGGAATTGAAACAACAAATCCCTAGCCTCAATCAGCTCCTCATCTGCGTTTTGAGCCTACCTATAAGGAATTGAAACTATGTGGTAACACCTATATCCACCACCGCTGTCCTCGTTTTGAGCCTACCTATAAGGAATTGAAACCACAAACAGACATTCAACCCCATCTTAGGCAGGATAGTTTTGAGCCTACCTATAAGGAATTGAAACGAAAAAGGAAGCCACAGACCATCATACTGGGTAAAAGTTTTGAGCCTACCTATAAGGAATTGAAACGTTCATAAAATGCCTTATCTAACCTCTAATCTACACGTTTTGAGCCTACCTATAAGGAATTGAAACTGACCCTAGGACTAATACTTTTAGGAAGAAAAATAGAGTTTTGAGCCTACCTATAAGGAATTGAAACCTCTCCTTACTAATCACCAGTCACAAGTCACCAGGTTTTTAGCCTACCTATAGGGAAATTTAGCTATTGCCTTCTTTTTGGATAAGCTCGGCAAAGTCTGCCAAAAATTTGGGTGAATTCATAAGTTGGGGGGCGAGTAATAAAGCTTGTTGAAAATATTCTATAGCCTTTGGATATTGCCCTGCTTTTTTATAACATACCGCTACCTGACAAACAATTTGGGGAACTTGAAGGTAAGAAGGTTCTGCATCCAATGCCTTTTCTAAGTAAACGACTGCCTGACTATAATAACCAATATCCATCAGTTGTCGGGCAATAAGTAAATAAGGGTGAAGTTTGGCACTGGGACGATTAAGCCTAGCTCCAGGAACAACAGTAATGACAGCAGGAATGTCCAAGTCAGGATGGGTGGTTTCTATCACAAATCCTTCTAAGTGTTTTTGACTCAACAAATCAAGAACACGTTCTATTTCTATCTTAAAATCAGGGTGGGAAAAAGAAGGAACACTAGTAAAATCTATTTTTTCACCATCTAAAAGAAATTTAGCTGATGTTAAGTCTTTAAATCTAGGAAAACAATAAGTGGGGGCGCCTGGCCTTTTCTGGACTAGTTCTCTATAGAGCATCTGAGCCCGATGTTGGGCAAGCTCATTTAAGGCCCGAATGACAGCAAGTTCGGGATTTAAATGACTACCAGCCGCAGCATAAATCTTAATAGTGGATATAAGGGCATGGTTGTCATGGGTAATGACCGCTAGAGTGGGAATACCTAAATCCAGACTAAAATCTTTTATAAATATTTCAATTCCTGCATTTTTTATTTTTTCTATTAGACCTTGAACAAGAGGAGACTTAATAGAATCAATATTTATAGTAGGAACAATCTTTTTCCCTTCTATTACTAAAGAAATGCAATGTCTTTCTATGATTTCCTGTAAGGCTTGAAGGACAGCTTCTTCTAAAGTATTACCAGCCGCCCAGCCTGTAGTGCCGTAAATGCGGTAAAACCAGGGTAAAGGGAATAATACTTCTTTGTGGTGTTTAAAACTATAAGCTTTTACCCAAGCAAGAGGGATTGATTCTAAGGTTTCTAAGATTTTATTATCTCTATAATAAAAAGGTATAGGGTGAAGTAGACTGTCAAGAGGTATGGCCTTTTCTTTTATTTCTTTATAAGGAGCAATAATAAAATGATTGGTGTTTTTTAAATACATAAATCCGCTATATCTTTCTATCAATTCCATTAAGGCACTTGCCTTGGCTTGTTCTGGAGTGATGCCTTTTCCATAAGTTTCCTCAAATTTTAATGCCTTAGCTACATCTTGATTTATTTTACAGGTATAAGCAGGAATACCAATTCTATCCATTTTATCCAAACAAACAATTTCAGAAAATATAGTAGCTTTGCTTTGTGTTAAGCTTGCCAAGGCCTTCTCTATAGTTTCTTCCGGCACACAGGCCTTATCCTGTCCATAGGTATAAGTTTTTAAACAAGAATTTAACAAACCAGCCTCCTTTCAATATTTCTTAAATTATAGGTTAAAGGTTTAAATATTTCTATAGGAGCACCAATAAATCTTTTCATAAGGCCCAAAATCCCTTTACCGATGGCAGAAGGAGGAAGGAGCACTACCTGGGGATTTTGTATTCGGCCTTTAACCTCTAAGGGCACAGAGATAAAAGTCTTGCTCTTTCCAGTTAAAATCTTACCCAAAATAGGTATCTTGCTTAAAACAACATCAATAGTTCTCAATGGGGCAACCAAAATAGCCATCTTTAGTTTTGAACTAGAGATATCAAATGTCCCCTGGCCTACAATCTTCATCGCCGGGCTATCAATCACAGCCGATTCTATATTTAAAATCCCATTTTGTAAACTAGCCTTAATATCAAAATGTTTATAATAGAGCCCTTCTTTAGTAAGGTCTGGGAGTCTACCCTTAAAGACTTCTATCACATTCAATAGAGAGAAAATCTTGGCCAAGAGAGTGGCTTTATAAATCCTTCCCTTTTTTGAATGAAACTCAAAATAACCAGAAGAATTTTCTTCAATGGGTCTTTTCTTCCCCTTGGCCTTAAACTCTCCATTAAGAGAATAATTGGCTTCAAATAAGTGGTCTTTTTGGAAAAGACATTGGGATAAGCTATTCAGTGCCAGGTCTTCCCCATTCAAGGAAATGTTTACTTCTGTTTCTTTTTTTGAGGTTCTGATAAAACCATTTAAGTCTAAGTTACAGTAATTTCCTTTTAAAATCTCCATCTTTATTTTTTCACTCTTTTTTATGGTAATAAGAGCCTCTATTTGTTTTAAATTAACATTGTTATATCGTAATAAATCAATCTGGGCATCTATGTTTGCATTTATTTTAACCTTAGGCCTTTTTTCTGAGGTTCTTTGGGGAAATAACTTACTAATTTCGTTTAAATCAATTACTGAAGCAAATATCTCCCCATTTACTCCCAGAAAATCTTCTATAAATTTTATACTTCCCTGAGCTTCCAATGTAGTTTCCTTCAAAGAAAGGGCACATTTTTTAATGTCTATTTCCTGTCCCTTGGCATTTAAACTCATTTTTTCTATTGTGAGTTTTTTAAAACCATTTAGATTAGATAATCCTTCTACCAACAAATTCCCTTTAAGTTCAGAATTCCCAAGGTATGCCAAATCAATCTTTCCCTTAATTTCTCCTTCAAAAAAACCATTAAGGTATTTATTGCTGATTAAAATGGCGTCTAAGGTATGAGAAGAAAGACTCCCCTTAAAATTCAAGTCAAGAACAGGGTCTTTCTGCCAATTTAAATCTAAACATAGATAACATTTTTTGTTATTTTCTTTTAAATAAAAATCTCTAATAGAGCATTTCTGAGGTGAATAATCTAAGGTAAAACTTAGGGAAATCTTTTGGGGATTTAAAACATTTATTTCAAGATGAGTATATTGAGGGTGATAATCTAATTTAAAGGTTTTAACTCTAGCTGGCGTTTTGATTTTAAGTGAATTAGGGATATTTGCCAAGTCATAAATCCAATCTTGGAGAGAAGCAGTTATTTTCCCTGCTCCTTCAAGCCTTATTTGTCTTTCTTTAGTAAAGGGAGTTTTGATCTCACCAGAAAGGAAAAAAGTCCCATTTCCTAAACGCCCTTGGGTATTCCTAAACTTAATCAGGTGAGGAGAAACAAATCCCTCACCCCTTTCTATTTGAGCCTTTTTAGGCAAAAAAGAAAGAAAAAGAGCAGAATTTTTAAGATTAAAATGAAAAGCATAATTAAGGGAAGAAGGCTGGCCAAATTTGTAAACAAATTGGGCTGAAGAAACTTTAACTTCTCCTTTAGAAAGCTCAAATGCTTGGTAAAGACTATTAAGAAATGTCTGTTTTTTCAGCCAGGGATTGAGTTCATGGGCTATTAGTTTTCCAGAAAACTCCTTAATATTTAAGAAAATCTTTGGATTGGAAAAATCTACCTCACCTTTGGAATTACTAATTACAGAATGGCCAAAGCGTCCTTTAAGACCTTGCCAGCATATCTTTTCTGTGTTGTAAGAAAAACCAACCCTATTAATAAAGGCAGGATAAGGAAGTCTTGCATAAAGGATATTTCCTTTTACTAAAGCACCTTTAAGACTTACATCTGCAGTCTTATATGTGCCAGTAATAACCAGCTTGCCAGAAACTATACCTTCAGTTTTGGAAATAAGCTTAAGTTCTTTTTGGACCAAATGATTTTTTACAAACTTTTTAAGAAAAAACAAACCTGTTTTTAGGGGTGCAGTAAACGCCCCCTCAATATTCAAATCTTTATGGGGTGCTTGGATACCAATGGCAATCTTGGCCTCCCTGATTTCAGCACCTTCCATAATCCCAGAGAGGTTTTCACCATAAAGCACACCTTCTTTTATAGTAATTCCGCCTTGTCCATTATGGACTTTCAATCCTACTTTAGGAATATCTATTTCTGCCATAGAGGCTTCTGCTTGCAGCTTAAATGTCTTTAAGGACTCAAATTCTTTTTTGTTAACGGCTGTCTGGGTTATGTGAAAGCTCTCCGCCTTCCCTGCCTTCACAATCTTAAATATATTTTTAATGGCCTTGCTTTGGGAAAAGACACTTAACAATAGCTTTCGGCAACCAGTGACATCTATCTCTTGGGCATAAAAATCATAAGCTATATGGTATTTTTTAACATCCGTATTTAACCACCCTTGACCTTTAATCCTGGGTGTTTCCAGTTCTAACCTTGATAGTTTAAGCTCCCAATTATTTCCCTCTTTAAGTAACGTCCCTTGTGCAATTGCGTTTTTCAAAAAAATATTTGGAGATTGGGATTTAAAGCAAGGAGAAGCAATATTAAACGCTAAATTGAACTTAGTAGGTGACTTAAAGTCAAAACTCAGTTCTAAATCTATTTGAGACTTATTTATTTTTTTATTTACGGAAACTAAAGGAAGGTGCTCAAGCCTTAAATTTTTAACCTCTGCACGTCCTTTTAAACTAGATAAACTAGAGCGTGCCTTTAGAAATATTCTCTCACTAAAAGGGGTGCTAAAAGAGGTCTCTAAAACAATTTGGCTATCCTTTACATCTGCCTTGAGCTTGATAGAATGAGCTTTGAAAATAGAAGTCTTTTCTTTTAGGACCTCAACAGAACTATCTTTTAATTGAATATGTGCTTTGAAAGAAAGGGCTTTAAGTCTTTTTCTCTGTTTCTTAAACACCTCAATTGGAGCAATAGAATTAGCTGATTTAGATGAAAGGGTAAACCTTAAGTCCGCCTTCTCTAAAACAACAGACTCTATCTCCAACTTTTTATGCAAGATAGGCCAAACTTTGGGATAACCCGAGACTACGGCAAAGAAGGCCTTAAAATTATCCGAAGCTACGGTGGTGTTTTTTAAAACTATTTTAGGACGAGGGAGAAACCTAACTGAAATATAACCAATCTGAGTTGAAACTTGATAGCGGCTTCTCAATTCCTGGTTAATTTTTGACTTAATAAAATCTAGGTTTAAAAAATAGGGGAGAATTATTAAAGTCAAAAATAAGACAATAATAAAACATCCTATTCCCAGAAGAATCCAAACAAGAGACTTTTTAGCTTTACCCATTTTTTAAATACTGATTAAAATATCCCCACTTTAACTCAGGGAATTCCTTTTTCAATTCCTCCATCATATTTTTTATCCCTATTCCGGCAGTATATGGAATTTGCATTTGTTTTATATACCAAAAAGGGTCAATATTTAAATTTTTCAACTGGATTAAATCCAGGTGAGTCTCAGCAACCAACTGTTTAAGGGCATTGATTTCTTCCATGGTATCAGAAAGACCAGGAAAAACAAGATAGTTAATCATGGTAAATATGCCTTTTTCTTTGGCTAATTTAATAGTATCCTTTACTGCCTTAAAATTATAATTTATAGGTCTATGATAACGGTGATAATACTCTGGTTGGGCACTGGCCAAGCTGATGCGAATACTATCCAAACCGGCATCTATGATTTTTGATACCATTTTGGGAATACTCCCATTGGTATTGAGATTTATAGTTCCTTTATCAGTTTTTTGCCTTATAATCCTGATACTCTCAGCAATAGTATCTCCTGCCAACAATGGCTCTCCTTCGCAACCTTGTCCAAAGCTAATAATAGGTTGTTGCGCATAAAGCACATGGGGTAAGGCAATTTCTACAATTTCTTCTACTGCAGGCACAAACTGAATCCGATGATGAGAAGGCAAACAGCTATTTTCTTCCTGCCAGGAAAGGCATCCCAGACAACGGGCATTACATGCAGGAGAAACAGGTACAGGAAGTTCCCAGCGTTCATAGAAGGCATTTTTGGCAGCAAAACAGTGAAACTCAGTAGCACAGCGCTTTAGGTGTTTAAGTAAACGATTGTTAGGAAAATGAGAGAGTTTTTTCTTTATTTTGGGCAAAAGGGAACGGTCATCATATTGAGATGGATACCAGTGGGGATTATCTTCAATGAGAAAGGCAGGCACCCAGTATTGGTGATCATACCATCCTATGGCAGTATATGCCCAAAGGGGTAAAATACAGTCTTTATGAATATACTCTGCTGCTGGTAACAAGCACCGCACATATCCCGGAGGCATAAAGGCAGCTACACCATAACAAGGTTTATCCGAAAAGGGTGAGACTTCCAAGAGATAAATGTGTCCTTTCTTTTCATCATAACCAATGGGTGGACATTTGGGTAAGAAAAAGAGTTTGCTCCCTTCAGGGAGAGGTATAAAGTCTTGGGGTTTGGGAACAACAATTTGTTCCCCAGATTTTCCTATGGCTTTGAGATAAGGGTGATTATAAATCCTGCCTTGGGCATCTGCATAGACTACATAGGGCAATTCATTCAACATCAGCAGTTCATCATAAATTAGTAAGTAAAAAGGTCAAGGGTTAGTGGGTTTGAATACCTTGTTTAAAACAGTCAGAAGTGTTAAAAAAGCTCCATGTCTGTATTAGATAATATCATTGCTCATAAAAAGAAAGAAATAGAAACACTAAAAAAACATAAGCCATTAGATGAAACAGTGGCTGAATTTAATCTTTATCCTAAACGCTCTTTTTCTCAGGCTATTACTCACTCTGAGGAGATAAGTATTATTGCTGAAATAAAGAAGGCCTCCCCTTCCTTAGGAATAATCCGTGCTGATTTTGAGCCTCTAAAAATTGCTAAGCTGTATGAGGAAAATGGGGCATCTGCTATCTCTGTGATTACTGATAAAAAATTCTTTCAAGGAGATATAAATTTTTTACCAGAGATAAAGACAGCCGTTAAGCTGCCCATTTTGCGTAAGGATTTTATTATTGACCCATATCAGGTATATGAAGCCAAACTTTATGGGGCAGATGCCTTACTGCTTATAAGCACTGTGCTTTCTGTTCAACAACTGAAGAAATTACTTAATCTCACCCATAAATTGGGAATGGAGGCCCTGGTAGAAGTCCATGATGAAAAAGATTTGGAAAAGGCATTAAAGGTAGAAGCAAAAACTATTGGCATCAATAATCGCAATTTAAAGACCCTTAAGGTAGATTTAAATACCTGCCTTTGTTTAAAAGAAAGAGTGCCAGAAGAGAAAATTTTAGTAGCCGAAAGTGGGGTTAAGACCAGAGAAGACATCTTGCTTTTAGAAAAAGCAGGGTTTCAGGCAGTATTGATTGGTAGTGCTTTAATGCAAGCAGAAGATATAGGGAAAAAACTTAAAGAATTTTTGGGCAGATGAAACCACGCCTAAAAATATGTGGTATAACTAGAACAGAAGACGCCTTATTGGCTGTCTCTTTAGGGGTTCATGCCTTGGGATTTATTTTTTATAAAAAAAGCCCTAGGTATATTTCGCCTGAAAGGGCAAGAGAAATCATCATTGAAATACCTCCATTTGTGCAAACGGTGGGGGTTTTTGTCAATGAATCTAGGGAAAAAATAAGGGAAATTGCCAGTTTTTGTGGACTTAATCTAATTCAACTGCATGGAGATGAGTCACCATTATTTTGCGAAAAGTTGGGGTTGGCTTGTATAAAGGCCTTTCGCATAAAAGATGAGCATAGTATTGAAAATATGGTTGCCTATAAAGGAAAGGTGCGGGGATTTCTGGTTGATACTTATAAAAAAGACCAACCTGGAGGCACAGGTGAAAGCTTTAACTGGGAACTAGCAATAAAGGCAAAGGTTTATAATGTTCCTATTATCTTAGCTGGTGGACTAGCTCCAGATAATATTAAAAGGGCGGTAGATACAGTCCAGCCCTATGCCTTGGATGTAAATAGTGGTATAGAAAAGACACCTGGGATAAAAGACAAAAAATTAATGGAAAAGCTATTTGCAGTATGGAGCAAAATTTAGAAAATACTTTAGGAGTTGCCCATGTTACCTGATAAAAAAGGACATTTTGGAGTATATGGAGGGAAATACGTCCCTGAAACCCTGATGCCTCTTTTGGAAGAGCTAGAAAGAGCTTATAAAAAGGCAAAAAGGGATAGTGCCTTTAAAAAAGAATTTCACTATTATCTTACCAATTATGCTGGTCGCCCCACTCCTCTTTATTTTGCTCAAAGATTAACAGAACACTTGGGCGGAGCCAAGATTTACTTAAAGAGAGAAGACCTAGCCCATACTGGTGCCCATAAAATTAATAATACTATCGGTCAAGCCCTTTTAGCCAAGAAAATGGGTAAAAAAAGAATTATTGCTGAAACAGGAGCAGGCCAACATGGAGTAGCCACTGCTACTGCCTGTGCCTTATTGGGTCTTAAATGTATAGTCTATATGGGAGAAGAAGATACCAGACGTCAGGCCATGAATGTCTTTCGGATGAAACTCTTAGGAGCAGAAGTTATTACGGTAAAACAAGGCAGTAAGACATTAAAAGATGCCATTAATGAGGCCATTCGTGACTGGGTAACTAATGTCCGCACCACTTATTACCTCTTAGGTTCAGTAGTAGGACCTCATCCTTATCCAGCAATGGTGCGTGATTTTCAAACTGTAATTGGAAGAGAAACCTATAAACAAATCTTAAAGGCTGAAGGCAGATTACCTGATTATATCATTGCCTGTGTAGGTGGTGGAAGCAATGCCATGGGCATCTTTTATCCATTTAGAAAATATCCCGTAAAATTTATTGGGGTAGAAGCCGCAGGATTGGGTCTGAACAAAGGCCACCACGCTGCGACTCTTTGTGCAGGCACCCCAGGGGTTTTGCATGGAGCGATGAGTTACTTATTACAGACAGAAGATGGTCAAATAAAAACCACTCATTCAATTGCCCCAGGTTTGGACTACCCTGGTGTGGGCCCAGAGCACAGTTATTATAAAGATAAAAAAATTGCTTTCTATACGGCTATTACTGATGAAGAAACATTGGAGGCATTCCACCTATTATCTAAATTAGAAGGAATTATTCCTGCCTTGGAAAGTGCACATGCAGTAAGTTACGCTATGAAATTGGCCCCCAAATTAGATAAAGACCAAATTATTATTGTAAATCTCTCTGGACGTGGAGATAAAGACTTAGAAATAGTGTTTGAGACAGTAAAAAAGGAGAAACAATAATGAAAACCATTTCCCAAGTGTTTAAAGCACTCAAAAAACAAAACAGAAGGGCTCTAATTCCTTATATCACTGCAGGTGACCCTGATTTAGATATTACAGCCAAGCTTATCTTAACTATTAGCCAAAATGGAGGAGATATTTTAGAATTAGGAGTTCCATTCTCTGACCCCCTAGCCGATGGCCCTACCATTCAAACTGCTTCTCAAAGGGCCTTAAAAAGTGGCACTACCCTTAAAGGTATTTTAGAAATGGTTAGAGAAATCCGTAAAAAAATAGATATACCCTTGGTGCTAATGAGTTATTATAATCCCTTACGACAATATGGTTTAGAAGCTCTGGCAAGAGATGCTTCCAAAGTAGGTATAAACGGTTTTATTGTCCCTGACCTTACTCCAGAAGAAGCTACAGATTGGCTCAAGGTTTGTAAAGAGCATTCTTTAGACACCATTTTTCTTATCGCCCCTACTACTTCATTAAATAGGGCAAAAAAAATTGCTCAAATGAGCCGTGGATTTATTTATTACGTCTCAGTGACTGGTGTTACCGGGGCACGGGAGAGCTTACCTCAAGATATAATTGAGAACTTAAAACAATTAAGAAAAATCACCAATAAACCCATTGCGGTAGGATTTGGTATCTCCTCCCCTAACCATGTCAGGATGCTTGTGCCCTATACTGATGGGATTGTGGTAGGCAGTGCTATTGTAAAGCTAATAGGAGAAACCAAAGAATTATCTCAAATATGTGCCAAAGTAGCTAAATTTATTAAAAACCTATCCCAAGCCACTTTTATATCTTAAAAGGCACAGGAATAAAAGTAAGGATAAATATAAACAGAGCTAAAATGCCCAGTTTCACACGTCCCTTTCCCAGGGGAAGCGTTGGGTCTATAGGTTCAGGATGATGGAGTCCTAAAAATATCAGTAAAACTGCCCAAACAAACCAACCATACCAACCCATAAATCCCAAACTAATAAGGCATATTAGGGTCAATTTTGAAATCAACCTATGCCCCCTTTCGCCAAAAATAGCAAAGGCAATGTGCCCTCCATCTAATTGACCAGCAGGCATAAGATTTAAAGCAGTAACAAATAGGCCTAACCAGCCAGCAAAGGCCGCAGGATGAAGCATAAGGTCTGCATTTTCAGGTAAGCTACCCCAAATAATCTTTACCAGGATTTTAAATAATAAACAGTCTCCCAAGATAAGGCCTTGAGGTGGGGTTGGAGAAGGAATAATACGAGAATGAGCAATCCCATAAATAACAATGGGTAGACAAACAATTATACCTGCCAAAGGGCCTGCTATTCCTATATCAAATAAAACCTGCCGATTGGGCATAGGGGCCTTAATTTTAATAAAAGCACCAAAAGTTCCAATTAAAGAAGGAGCAGGAATAAAATAGGGAGGAGTAACTGCTACTTTGTGATATTTAGAGGCAAAAAAATGGCCTGATTCATGAAAAAGCAATATAATCATCAAAGTTAAAGAGAAAGGAAGACCTTTAGTAAAGGCAGTCAAAGAAGAAAGTGGGTTTACTCCTGCTTGCAAAGCACCTGCAGCAGTAGTAGTAAGAAAGGTAACAAAAAATAAAATAACATTTAAAAGTGGCATAGGACATGGTTTACTTGAGAGAATAAGGTTTGTCAATTAGCAAAATCAGCAACTTATTGCCATTTCATTTTAAATCCATATAATTGCCTACTATGGATTTAAATAATCCTTTTTTACCAGACCTCTCTATCCATCATTATAAGGTCAAAATTAAGGCAAAGACGCCCTTTTTAATCCCCTCTTTCCCTGGCTCTATGTTGCGAGGAACATTCGGTGTAGCCCTAAAAAGGGTGGTATGTATAAATAGAAAAAGAACATGCAGCCAATGCTTGCTCTCGTCTTCTTGTATCTATCACTTCCTATTTGAGACAGAAACCCAAAATCCCATTAAAGGTATTACTAATCCTCCCCATCCCTTAATCCTTTATCCTCTTGATTTAGGCGGAAAAAACATGAAAAGAAACTCTATATATCAATTTGGTTTTACTATTTTGGGAAAGGCAATTGATTATCTTCCCTATGTTATCTATGCCATAATAAAGATGGGTCATCTGGGCATGGGAAAAGGCAAGGGCAAATTTGACTTAAAAGAAGTCAGAAAATATACCTCTGAAAAACACACCAAACAGGTCTTTAACCAATATGAAAACAGGCTCATTCCCCTGGAAACCTCACTAACATTAAAAAATATCCTTAAAAACAAATGCAAAGAGAAAAAACTAATCTTTGAAACCATCACTCCACTGCGGCTTAAAATCAGAGGGAAACTGAGGGATAATATAACTCTAAAAGACATCGTCTTTGCCATCAGTCATCGGCTCAAAATTCTGAGCTTTCTTTATGGAGAAGGAGAGATAGACCTCCTTAAAAACCTTGATTTAGATAAAATACTAAAAGGCATCAAAACAGCAAGCCAATTTGAATGGACAGACTTCAAGCGTTTTTCTAAAAGGCAAGATGCTCATTTGCACATCGGTGGCGTCATGGGCAAAATGACCATGACAGGCAACCTGTCTAAAATCTATCCTTTACTCAAACTAGGCCAATATATCCACATTGGCAAAAACACTGCATTTGGCTTGGGTAGGTATAAGGTAGTAGTCTGAGAAATGACCATAATAACAAAAGCTATCTTTGCTTCTATAGGTCTTTATTGATTTCCGACAAAATTTCCTTGACAATGGGCTTGAATTCTTCAGGTGTCCTTAAAAGAATCATTTCATCCTTTTTTTCAAGATAAGAAAGGGCAATCATAAAGGGTTTAAGAAATTCCTTTAAGTCTTCTGTTCCCTTTTCCTTTATCAGTTTTAAAATCTTTATGGAAAAGTCTGCATCTGCCATTTTAATTACGTCTTTTAAATATGTTGAAAAGGCTTCACCAGCAGGGGCTGGTTCTGCTTGACTTACTATTTTAAGGGCCTCTTCAAGATAACTGATAACTTTAGGATAATTTCCCCTTTTAAATGCCTTAGAGGAAAGAAGCAGGTAGAGGTGGAGAAGGTATAAAGATTCCCTTTTAAGGAATTCAGCTTTAGGAAATCCAGGGTCTTTTTCCTTTTTAGCAAGAAAAATGGCTTTTTTAATAAACTTTACTCCCTCAGAAATTTTATTTTTTTTACTTAAAGTATGAGCAAGATTGGCACAGGCATAAGGCTGATCTGGTTTTATTTCAATGGCCTTCTTATAGGCCTTGATAGCTTCATTTAGTTTACCTTGTTTGTAATAAGCAACACCTAGATTATTCCATGCCTCATACATATCCGGTTTTATCTCAATGGCCTTCTTATAGGCCTCAATAGCTTCATTTAGTTTATCTATCTTGTTATAAGCAACACCTAAATTATACCATGCCTCATACATATCTGGTTTTATCTCAATGGCCTTTTTGCAGCCTTCAATTGCCTTCTCATAATTTTTCTTTATATAATAAAGAAATGCTTCTCCTAATATAATTTTAGCAAGCAGCCATTTATCCTTTTTCTGTTCTGCCTCTTTTTTTAATTCTTCTATTTCTTCCTTAGCCTTTTCATAATTTCCAGATAAAATAAGACTTTCAATTCTTAAAGAATGTAAATCAGGTTTTTGAGAAGGCATGGCCTCTGCCAGGTAATAAAGTTTGTCAGAAAAGGAGATAACAGCCTCTTTTTTTTCTTCAGAAATGGCCTTCAAAGAATATTCAATCATTTCCAGGGCTATTTTTTCAAGTTCTTTTTCAGAATACCAGATTTTAAGGAATCTAACGATAAACCCAAGCCTTTTTCTGCCAGCCTCCTGTCGCATCTGCCGCCAGAGGGAAAAGAGCTTGTCTTTTATATCGTAAAGGGTCTCTCTTCTGCCCTTTATTTTTAAAGATTTCACAAGCCCCCTTTCTGTCAGTCTTTTAAGTTGTGAGGTAATAGTGGTAACGGCAATGTTTGCTGTTTTTGCAATCTCAGTAGGAGTAATGGGTTCTCCTTTAACCGCAATGATTTCAAGGATTTTTCTTTGTTGGATAGGAACATCATTTACTACATCCCTTAGATATGGTGTTAATTCATCCAGGAGGGTGAAGAGTTGTTTTTCAACTGCTTCAATCTTAAATTCAGTTACTATCTGATAAAGGCTTAAAATAAGTCTGGGATTGCCACCAGTAAGGTGAGTAATGGCCCTAATCTTAGGCTCATATTCCTCAAATTTTTCTATTATTTCTTGTTTTTCATCCCTTTTTAACCTCTTTAAGAGAAACTCCTTTATCTCCTTAAAATCCAGCTCGTGGAGCCAGACAGGCTGAAAGAAGTTGTAAAATGGCATTTTATAATTTGCTATTGCATCAAAATAGAAGGTGGCTGTACCTATGATGCTAAAAATGGGATTGTTTTGAAGAATTGCCCTAAATCTTTCATGGTCTTTTTCAGGTAAAATACCTAGAATTTCATGAAGATTATCAATTAAGAGGAGGTATCTTTTTTTTCTCTCTTTTGAGAGTTTCTTTAGATAATAAACGGCCTTTTCTACAAAGTCAGGCTCAGATAGAGGCAATGGATAAGCTGTAATGGACAATTCTTCCTGAAGTCTTTTGAGGATTTCTTGAAAAAGGTCTTCCAGGGTTAAAACTGCATAAGTTTCTTCAGCAATTAAAATAGGTATCCAAGCCTTAAAAAATTTTTTGCCATCATCCTGCCATGGCAAAATGTTCTTTACCGTGTAATAGATAAAAAGGAGTAAATGGGTTTTTCCCATTCCCCTTGGTCCAACAAGGATAAATTGAGGCGGTGATGCATCAGGTTTTGTTTTTAAAAGACAATCCAGGACAGTTTTTGACTCTTCGTCTCTAGCTACAAGCATCTCTTTTAAGGCCTGTGGCGTCTCAAGGGCAGGATTGAATTTTTGTATTTCTACCATTTTACTCCCTCCAGCCGTAATATCTTATCCACCAATCTCTTAAAACATTGGAGGTAAACTGATAGACATCTTTATCTTTTGAAATATAAAAGTCATTTTCTAAATCAGATATAACAAGGTCAAAAAGATGAATGGCCCCTTGCTGATACTGTCCAACAAAAAAATTAGAGAGTTCTTGTTTTGAGGTTTCACCCTTATAAGCAATAAGGCTTAACATCCTTTTTACAATCTCAGCCAATTGAGGTTCATAATATTTTTCAAGACGCTCTCTAAAGTGTTCAAAGTAGGAGCGGTTCCAGGGTTTAAGTAAATCTGTATAGGCTTTATCTATTATCTCGCTAGTTAGTCTCCCTTCTTGTTTATAAAGGGTTATCAGGGAACAAAGGAGGATTTGCAAGAAAAACGGCACAGGGTAACCAATCTTTTTAAAAATATGATTCATCACTTCTTTCTTTATCCTTTTAATATTGAGCTCTTCTTTTAATATCTCTCGCACCATTCTTTCGGCCTCTTTGGTTGAGAGCTCAAGCACAGGGATGGGTTGAAGGTCATTTATTACATTAGAGGTAACTCCAAGTTCTCTTATGATAGAATGAAAACCAATAGAACTGCCAAAGACCCATCTGACTTTTTCACAAATCTCTGGCTCCTGACGGATGCTTCTCAACCAGTGAAGAAACTCGCCTGCGATTTTCTTTTGTGGAAATTTCCTGAGCATAAGAGGAAGTTCGTCTATTAACATTATGTATCTTATATCTCTTTCAAGCACCTTCCTAAACAGGTCCTTTCCCCTCTTTTTCCACTCCGTCTTTAAACTTTCCCTCAACTTAATACGGATGTTTTCTACTCCAACCTCTTCAATTTTCCCTAAAAAATCCCTAACTTTTTCTAAGAGAGACTTACCCTGTTTCTCAGCAACCCTTTCCAGTAAATCAACAATGAACTCTTCTGGAGCTGACATACCTTCTACATCTACAAAAATAGGCCTCCATCCCTTTTTTGACTCATCATGAATTTTTAGCATCAAACTGGTCTTACCAAACCTTCTAGGCGCTATAAGTAGGATTGAACCCCTCTCTAAGCTCTTCCATATCTTCTCTATCAAATCTTTTCTATCCCAAAAATCCTCTCCCCTGACCGGGTTTCCAGGAGTGTTCCGCATAGTTGACTCCTTCTAATTATTTTTTATATTATAAGACAAAATTGTCGTATGTCAAGTCTGTATTACGACAAAATTAAATTTGCTGTAACTGCATTATGGAAAAGTTATAGATTTTCTAATTCTTTGATAATTTCACACACCATGGAATTTTGGCCATGCAGTCTTGGGCCGTATTCGGAGACACATGTTGCCACGAGAAAGAAACTGAATAGTTTCAGGAAAAAAAGTAATGTTAGGGAGATACAATCAAAATGGGACTAGTTCTTACTTATTATATATGGAAGATCCAATATAAAGAAAATTATTTACAAATTTTAATGATCATGATAATTGTTTAAATAATGAAGGATTCAGTAAAAATCAGTAAAGGATCCATCAGGCAGGATAACTGTGGCCTTTTCCTATGACCCTGTTTATATCGAAAAAGTCAAGGCTATCAAAGGTTACAAATGGCACCCCAAAGAAAAACACTGGAGTTTCCCCTATTCAGCTCTTACCTTAGAGAAAATTTTATCGGTTTTTAATGGAAGGTAACCACATTATTCATTACGCTTTCGCCACACATCTACTTGAAAATGGGACAGATTTAAGGTACATCCAGGAATTATTAGGGCATAAAAGCTTCAAGACAACTGAGATTTACACCCATGTGAGTGAACGAGACAGTGGACGGAGTAAGAGTCCTCTAAATACTATAGGAAAAGGGGGTAATGAGATTAAAGTATGGGATAAACGAACTATTCGATTATTTTAAGACATACAGCTACGCTTCGCTCCGTCCAAATTCAGCTTCACCGAACTTCTTTTACACCGGAAACGTCGAACACCAAAAATCCTTAATTCATCCCTGCCTGCCTGCCGGCAGGCAGGGCAGACAGGAATGTTTTTAAAGATTAACACCTAAATTTTGGGGAATGTCCAAGCATATTATTCGTTGACTACCAAATTGGCTTATGTTATCTTTTAAAAAATGATTCCCTTAAAGGATAAAATTCCTTCTCGCACCTTTCCTTTAGTTACACTTTCATTAATTGTTATTAATGTCTTAGTGTTTTTTTACGAAGGTTCCTTAGGACCTTATTTAGAAAGGTTGGTATTTACCTATGGAATTGTGCCTAAAAGGTATTTCTTTTTTTCGGGCTTTGGGCCTACAGCTATTATGGGTAAATATTTACCCTTATTCACCTCTATGTTTTTACACGGAGGATGGCTTCACCTGATCGGTAACATGTGGTTTCTTTGGATCTTTGGGGACAATGTAGAAGATAGTATGGGTCATAGAAGATTTATTCTTTTCTACCTCCTTTGTGGATTGGGAGCTGGTCTATCTCATATTTACACTAATCCCCACTCCACCTTACCTACTATTGGTGCCAGTGGAGCTATATCAGGAGTAATGGGGGCTTATTTTATGTTATTTCCCCATTCTCGGATTGTTACTTTGGTTCCTATATTCTTCTTCCTCACCTTAATAGAGATCCCTGCTGCATTCTTTATTTTGTTTTGGTTTACGATTCAATTTTTCAATGGAGCCTTTTCTATTATGGCACCAGTCGGTTTTTATCAAGGGATTGCCTGGTGGGCCCATATCGGAGGTTTTATATGTGGCACTATATTGGTATTTTTCTTTAAAAAACGGCATAGTCGGCGCTTTTATCCTGATGAATACAAACCATGGTAGGAGGTTAAAATATGAATTTTATTGATCTCATTTGGCTATTTTTTATAGCTTCAGCTTTGTCACCAATCATTCAAAAAAAGATGTTAGAATCAGCCCGCCTTAGATTAATTAGAAAAATAGAAAAGGACCGAAAAAGCCGGGTAATTGCTATGATTCATCGTCAAGAAACCATGGCCTTACTAGGATTTCCCATCTTTAAATATATTGATATTCAGGACTCAGAAGAAGTTATGAGAGCCATTCGCATGACAGATGAAGCAGTCCCTATTGATTTGGTTTTGCATACCCCAGGTGGTTTGGTTTTGGCAGCAGAACAGATTGCCTATGCCCTCAAAGGCCACAAGGCAAAAGTAACTGTATTTGTACCTCATTATGCCATGTCAGGTGGCACTTTAATTGCTCTAGCAGCAGATGAAATTGTGATGGACCCTCATGCGGTATTAGGACCAGTTGACCCTCAACTAGGGCAATACCCTGCTGCTTCTATCCTTAAGGTATTAGAAAAAAAGGATATAAATAAAATTGATGACCAAACTTTAATTATGGCTGATATTTCCCATAAAGCCCTTAATCAAGTAAAAAATTGTGTAAAAACCATCTTGAGCCCTAAATTATCAGAAGAAAAAGCAGAGCAAATAGCTGATTTACTCTCCAGAGGTCAATGGACCCATGACTATCCCATTACTTATAAACAGGCTAAGGAGTTAGGATTGCCTGTCTCTACGAAAATGCCAGTAGAAATTTATCAACTTATGAACCTTTATCCTCAACCGGTCCAAAGAAGACCATCTGTGCAATATATCCCGGTTCCTTATAAGGGAGGAGAGGAAAGGCCAAACAAGTCTATGTTATAAGTGCTGCCAAGACTGTATAAAAAATATAACAAAAAAGGGTAAACAGAATAAGGGCTGCCATCACTCCTATACCCACAGGTTGGCGATAAACATTCGCATCGTAAGGCAATAACTGAGTTTCTTTTTCTGAAAAAAGCGATTTTATATCATAAATGGGATTTCTGCTTATTATAATAAAACCATCTACTAAGTCTATAGCCAAATTCTGAAGAACTGTCCGCACAGCACCCAAGAAATAACAGAATCTTACAAAAAGACCTGCTCCTTTCCGATAAAACCAATCGGTATCCAGATTAATGACTGCATGAGGTTCAAGCCTCTTTATTAACACCCAAACACCTACTATGGTCATCAATAACAACTGAAGCTCCACCACTACATGATGTGGGGTATAAGGATGATAATGCACTGGATAAGGAAGGACACGATAAAGCACATGAGGGTAAACACCCATAAAGAAACAAAGGAATGAAAGAAAGGCCATACCTAAATGCATATTTAAAGGAAGCGGCTTAATTTTTACCTCCTCTACATCTGTTCTAGGCTTCCCAAACCAGGTATAATAAGGCAGCTTAAGGCCCACACAAAGCCAAGTTCCGATAGAAGCCGTAGACATTAGGAAAAACACAGGCAACATGTGACTTTCCTCAGCAGCAGCTACAATCATAGTTTTACTTATAAATCCATTAAACAACGGCACTGCTGAAATGGAAAAGGCGCCAACCATATAATAAATCAAACTATGAGGAATCTTTTTATAGAGGTCTCTACCCGTTAAATCACTCATTTTTCGCATACCAGTGGAGTAAATAACTGCCCCAGCACCCATGAACAATAAGGCCTTATAAAGAATATGACAGAAGGCATGTGCTGCTGAACCATTCATAGATAATGCTGTGCCTATACCTACCCCACCAACCATGTATCCTACCTGACTAACAATATGATAGGCAAGCAAACGTCTTATATCATTTTCCATAATCGCCCAAACAACACCATAGACAGTCATGATGGCTCCCATGTAAGCCAACAATTCCACTCCTGGGAAGGCACGCAATAAGGTATAAACAGCACTCTTGGTAGTATAGGCAGTAAGAAAAATAGCACCAGTAACCGAAGCCCTTGGATAGGCATCAGGTAACCAAGGATGTAAAGGAGGAACAGCGGCATTTAAAATAAAACCAATAAGAATAAGCCAAAAACCAAGACCACCATGGACTAAAGGTCCAGAAAAAGCAATAGAACCTGTTTGAATAGCATAAATGACAATACCTGCTAAAAGAGCACAGCCACCAAAAAGATGTACCAAAACATACCTAAATCCTGCCCGTATTGCCTCTCTATCCCTTTGTGCCCAAATAACGAATACAGAAGCAACAGCCATAAGTTCCCAAAAGATGTATAAGGTAAAAAGGTCTCCTGCAAATGCCACTCCTAAGGCACCACCTGCATAATAAAGTGCCGAAAAGTGCTGGACATCATCTTCTGCCTGTAAGGCATAAAGCAAAGCAGCAAAACTAATAATCACAAACACATAGGCAAAGACCATACTCAGTTTATCTACGTGACCAAAGATAAGTTCATAATCCAAAAATTTAATGGTCCAATAAGTGCCATGTGGCATGGATAATAGGTCAAGATAAGCAAGTGCTGGAATAATTAACAGATAAAACTTTTTTATTTTCCCCTTAAGGAAAGGAACAAGGAGGGCACCTATTAAATAAAACAAAAACGGAGGTATAGGCTTAATCATAATAGTCCTCCTCCCTTTCTAAAAACAGGTGACCGAGCCCTTTAGAAAAAATAATAAGCACAATACAACCTATAAACCCAAAGATCCCTTCAAAGAAAGGAATTTTATGCCAAAAATGATGGGGTTCATGCTCAGGATGGACAAAAAAACCCAAGATAAAGACTATAAGAATGCTTATTAATAGGGAAATCTTCAATCTGTTTGTCATTGTCTAAACCCCCATCCCCATGATGTTTTTTGCTGAAGCCACTGCTAATTTAAAGAAGTGCATAAATGCGTCTGGGAAAAGCCCAAAGAAAATAGAACCAATGGCTGTAATCACAATAGGGAAAACCACAAAAAATGATGCTTCGTCAAAGTGGTCTTTTACAAATTTTGGTTTCTTAAAAAATGCCCCATAAATGATAGGAAGAAAATAAGCTGCATCCAATAAGGCACTGGCCAGAAAAACCAACAAAAAGATAATCTCTTTGGCCTCAAGCGCTCCTAGACACAGATACCATTTACTGATAAACCCACATACAGGTGGTATACCTGTTAGACCCAGTGCTCCAATGGTAAAGGCAGCCATGGTAATAGGCATCTGCTTGCCTATTCCCTCCATTTCACTGATAAACTCCTTATGAGTCTTTACATAGATGGCACCAGCACACATAAAGAGTGTGATTTTCATAAACCCATGAAAGGGAATATGAAGCATGGCTCCTCTAATGCCATCATGAGAAACTAAAGCAGCTCCCAAGATAATAATAGAAAGGTTATTAATAGTAGAGAATGCCAATCTTCTCTTCAAATGGTCTTGGGTTAAGGCAATAATATTAGCTACAATGACGGTAAAGGAAACAACAAAGGCCAAGGGTATCCATAAACCTAAATCTGAAAGCACATTGGGACCAAAGACATAAAGAATCACCCTCAAACAACAAAACACACCTGCCTTCACCACAGCCACAGCGTGAAGTAAGGCACTCACAGGAGTGGGCGCAATCATGGCTGAAGGCAGCCATTCATGAATGGGCATAATAGCAGCCTTAGAACCAAAACCTATCATGAATGTAACAAATACTAGAGAAAGTATCTCCCGTGAACCATGACCAGCCACAAACCCCCCAGGTTTAAAATCAAGCGTTCCAGTAAGATAGTAAGTTACGGCCATAGAGAAAAGGACAAAAGCCGCTCCAGTTAAGAGATAGGCCAGATATTTCCTCCCTGCTTTTATGGCCTCTGGTGTCTCTTTATGGGCCACCAGAGCAAAAGTAGCTACTGTAAGAATTTCATAAAACATATAAAGGGTGAGCAAATTACCGGCCAAAGCTACGCCTACTGCACCAAAAATGGCCAGGGCAAAACAGAAAAAGTATCTAGTCTGAGCATGCTCATTTAAGTCTCGCATGTAACCAATAGAATAGAGAGAAACCACAATCCAGAGAAAAGAGGCCAAAAGAGCAAATATCATACCAAAGGTATCTACCCTAAATTGGAGAAAAAGGCCTTTATAAATTTCAACCATTGTATATTCAACAATTTTGCCATGCAAGATATAGGGAAGCATGGAAGCAACAAGACCAAATTTGATAACCGCAGCTGCTAAGGTCCAAAACTCTCTAAGATTTCTATTTCTTTCACCTGTAAAGAGAATAAGAAAGGCACCAATTAGAGAAGCCAACATGGCCAAAAGAGGCGTAGCTGAATGCACAGTCTCCATCTATTCCCCCTTAAAAACTAGCTGGTACAGCAAATTGGATGACATGCTTAATAATCACCCCACTAAATACACCCAGCAATATAATCCCAGCCGCTATCATCAACATAGATATAAGCATACTCCATGGTACTCCATCTAGAGAAATGCTAGGATGACCGCCATCATGGGCAAATGCATGCTCACCCCGAGGCTCTAAGTAAGCATTTTCTATCACCCTGAAAAACAAAATGGCATTGACTAAACTACTGGCTAAAAGCACAAATAACAATAGCCATTTTTTGGCCTCAATGGTGCCCAAGATAAGATACCACTTACTAAAAAATCCACACATAGGAGGCACACCTACTACCGAAAGAGCACCTACTACAAAGACACCTAAAGTAACAGGCATGGTGCGATGTAGATACCGAAACTGGTAAATATTCCTTGTCCCTGTCTGATACATAATGGCACCAACTACCGTAAAAAGACAGGCCATCATAAACATATCATTAATAATATGTAAAATAGCGCCGGTAAGACCAAGCCGATTTGCCGAGGCAATACCGATCACAATATAACCCATCTCAGCAACAATTAAGTAGCAGAGCATCCGTTTTAAATCAGACTGGGCAAGGGCCATAATACAGGCAAAGGCTATACCAATAGCCGCTATCCAGCCTAATATATCCATTACAGGATAAAGTTTTATGGAAAAAGAAGGGTCAAATACAGTAAACATAATTCTAACAATTACATAAGCACCTACTTTGGTAAACAGTGGTGCTAACAAAGCACTCACTGCTGAAGGGGCAAGGGTATATGCATCGGGCAACCAGGTATGCAAAGGGAAAATACCCATTTTTATACCCACACCCACTAAGAAAAAGGCAAAACCAACAAGTAATGCTTTGTTGTAAAATAGTTTAGGTATAAGGTTAATCAAATCAGTCATATTCAGTGAACCAGTAAGGATGTAAAGATAACCCACTCCTAAAAGATAAGCACAAGCTCCAATTGTCCCAAAAATTACATAGCGAAAAGCGGCAAAATCTGCCCCTCTTTCTCCCATAGCAATAATTGCATAGGCAGAAAAGGAAGCAATCTCTAAAAGCACATAAAGATTGAACATATCACCCGTAGCCGTGATACCAAAAAGTCCTGTTACTTGAAGAAGAAAGAGGGTATAGAACTGAGGCAATTTCGATTCATGTAGCTCTTTTTCTACTACGCTTTTAGCATAAAGGGCTACCAACCAAGCTACAACAGCCACAGCTACCAGCACCAAAGCATTTAGATGGTCTATCATATATTCAATACCCCAGGGTGGATCCCAACCACCTAGATGGTAATGAATAGGTTGACCATGTTTCATAACCATATCAAGAATGCCTACAGCAAATACTAAACAAGCAGAAAGAGTAGCAAGAAGAATAGGGAAACAAAGTCTTTTATTCCACCAACTCACAGTAAAGAGAATAAAAGACATGATCAAAGGTGTAACAACAATCATCGCCGGGAATTGTTCTTGAATCACCTTTTTAACTCCTCTATAACTTCATCTTCTTCTAAGGTGCCATATCTTCTATAAATCATGATTAGCAAAGCAAGGGCAATACCTGTTGTTGCCACTCCAACAACGATGGCTGTCAGCATGAGGACATGTGGTAAAGGGTTTATATAATCTGCTGCATGAACTACTAAATGTTCTGCCCCATGATGTCCGTGTACTCCTGGAATAATAGGGACAGTAGCACCTTTTTTGGCAGCAATAGAGATAAAGTAAAAGATTAAAGCCCATTGAAAGATATTCATACCAATGAGCTTCTTTAAAAGATTATTTTTAGCCATCATGGCATAAAAGCCAATTATAAGTAAAAGGGCATAAATCCAATAATTATATTTACTAAGAATTACTTCCCACATCTTCTTCCTCCAGAGCTCCCTCATGTTTTCCTGCAGTGGCTAAATCAAGGAAAATAGAAACCATAATTGCCATTACAGTAATTTGCACTCCTGTCTCTATCCCAGCCATACCATAATATCTAGCCATTACAGGATCAGTGGGAAGTATTTTACTCAGTTTTCCATAATCTAAAAAATTTCCTCCTAAAAGGAGACAAAGCCAGCCGATTGCTGTATAGATAAACACCCCAAGGGCACAAAAAATACCATTTATTTTTTCTGAAAAACGCTTTTTGGCCTCAAATATGTCATAGGCAATGACTAAAAGAACAAATGATGCAGCAAAGATACAACCACCTTGAAAGCCACCCCCAGGGCTACCGTGTCCATGCGCAAGCACATAAAGGCTATAAATTTGCATAAACGGGACTAAAAAGCGGGAGAGTGTTTCAATAATAATATCCTCCCATCTACTAATCATTCTTATATGGCCTCCTTAAAAGCATCATTACTGCCACACCTGCAGTAAAAATCACTGCTGTCTCAAACATAGTATCATAGCCTCTGTAATCAGCGAGAACCGCAGTTACTATATTTGGCACACCTGTCTCTTCAACTGTCTTTTCAATATATCGTGGTGAAACATGAAGACTGGCAGGTTGATTGGGATCAGCCCAGTTAGGGAAATCTTTCACTCCTATTAGTAAAGCACTAGTGGCAAAAATAGCAATTACTATAGAAACTATTTTTTTTGTCAATCTTTCGTCCTCCTTGTGGTTTTATAAACAGCCGCAATAAAAAAGGCGGTACTCACACCTGCCCCTACTGCTGCTTCTGTAAAGGCTACATCTACAGAACCCATCTCTGTCCAAACCATACACATAATAAAACTGAACACACCAAGAAAAACTGCGGCTGCAAAAAGATCCTTTACTTCAATAGCAGCTATGGCTGCCAAAGTAGCTAAGATTAATAATACTAAGTCAAATTGCCAAATCATCTTATTTCTCCTTTGGAGGCCATTTTATTACAGGACGACCATCTTTTGTCCAAGGCATTATTCCTGTGTCAAAGGCAGAACGCAAAAGGGCATGGGTAGCAGTTGGGCCACCAAGAAACCAGAAAACTGCAATAAGAATTAATTTTGAAGCTATGACTATTGCTGGCCATGAAAAATGATGCTCTGCAAGATGATAAATAGCAAGCCCAAATAAAGATAGAAGTATACCTAATGTATCTCCTTTACCTGTAGCATGCATACGGGAATAAAAATCTGGGAACCGCAAAAAGCCAATGGTTGCTGTGGTAAAGAAAAATAAACCAGCTAACAAAAAAACCTTACAAACCAGATCCATTTATTTAGCCCCTTTCTTTTTAGCAAAATACTTGGCAAAAACTAAGGTTCCAACAAAGTTTAAAAGAGCATACATAAGTGAGATATCCACAAACATATCTATTCTTTTAAAAATAAAACC
Organism: Candidatus Desulfofervidus auxilii; assembly: GCF_001577525.1. Taxonomy (GTDB): domain Bacteria; phylum Desulfobacterota; class Desulfofervidia; order Desulfofervidales; family Desulfofervidaceae; genus Desulfofervidus; species Desulfofervidus auxilii. The sequence continues at coordinate 1,610,079 of NZ_CP013015.1, forward strand.
CATTAACACAAGCAAAACCACGGTCATGGTACCGATAAAACCTACACTGATTATCCTATCGTATACAGTAGGTCCAAAAACAATGCGGTAAAAACAGATAAAAATTAATGTTCCTAAAGCTAATCCTATACCTATGAAGAATGATTCCATTCTATTCCTCCAGATATACCCGAGCTACCCTCTCTTCCATCTCTCCAGGAAGCTCCTCTTGCACAGCTCTATCAATACCATGAACATAAAAATATCCATCTTTTATAAGAATAGTAATAGTACCAGGTGTAAGGGTAATAGAATTAGCAAAGGTTACTTGAGCCAAATCCTTCTTCAATTTTGTCTTAAACTTAATTATATGGGGGTCAATTAACTCGTTCATTCTTGGATGCAAAGCGAGTTTAGCCACATGAATGTTGGCCAATACAATTTGATATAAAAGCCAGGGAATATAGAAGATAAAATTAAATGCTTCTTTAGATTTATTTTCTGAATGTATGTCTTTAAATAAAAGATCATTAGAAAGATAAGCTACTAAACCACAACAAATAATTCCCCAACCAAAGTGCCATGCATCAAAATTGCCAGAGATAAAAATCCAAAAGGTTAAAAGAATAATATAAGTGACTATAAAGGCCATTGCCTTTCCTCCCAAATGGTTAGGTGTAATATCCCCAACCGTAACTACGTAAAGTCACATCATTTTTAGTAACAATTAAGCCTTCTATCCCAGGCAATTTATCAATAAATTGTTTCCCTTTTATAGGGCCAAGTATTAAAATTGCTGTAGAAAGAGCATCTGCAGTAGCCGTGGTCTTAGCTACAATACTTGCACTTACTGCTTTAACTGGAGAATAACCTGTATGTGGATTTATAACATGATGATAAATTTTTTCTCTATCAAAATAAATCTCATAATTGCCGGAGGTAGCAATGGCATTATTTTTGAGATTGATTGTTTCCATATAGCTATTAGGATTAAATGGATTCCGGATGGCAATCCGCCACCTTTTATCACCCAGAGCCCTGATGTCACCACCAGCATTGACTAAGACATGTTTAATACCCATTTTAGCCATTAACTCCGCCGTTTTATCTACAATATAACCTTTGGCAATACCATCTAAAGTAATACCCATTCCTTCTTTTAGAAACTTTATTTCTCTATTAGCATAAGAAATATTCTTCATCCCTACGAGATTTAAAGCATTTTTTATTTCTTCTAAAGCAGGTGGTTTACCCCTAACGGCAAATGTTCCTTTAAATAAATCCACTAAAGGTTTTACTGTGATATCAAAACAGCCCTGCGTGAGTTTAGTATAATAAAAAGAACTTTCTATAACTGTTCGCATTTCAACTGGCATACTTCTAATAATTCCCTTTTCGTTCAATTCGCTAATAACTGTACCATTATCAAAACGATTAAATATATTAATCAGTCTTTTCATTTCATTAAAACCAGCTTCAATTGCCTCTTCTCCTCTTGCACGAGATGGATCAAGAACAGTAATTGTTACAAATGTTCCCATTAAGGCCTGGGTTTCTTCCAATTTGTATAGTTTCCTATCAAATTTAATACCCTCTAAAGGAGCAGAAAAGGCTTGGGGGGCCAAAAGACCTGCACCCAATACTCCCATTACCTTTAAGAAAGACCTTCTATCTAAATAATTTTTTAAAGTCTTTTCCAAATACTTCTCCATTACCCCCTCCCGGTTACTCGGTATTCAAAACTTCGGTAATCACCGGTCTAAAAGTAAATTTTTTGCTATATTGCCTAATTCCCAAAAAGGCCAAAATCAAAAACACAATTGAGAGAAAAGCAGCTGAGGAATCTGAACTCCCCCATAACTTCAAATAATAGCCCAAAATTGCTCCAATAAATAGACTTATGGTAGGAATTACATATATAATAAAAGAGGCTTTAAGCTCATTTTCTGCTTGTAAGGAAACAATTACTTCCTGACCCGGGGTAGCACCTACAGGATTTTCTGCTTCAAGCATTCTATACCTTTTACTCAATATGCCACATAATCCACTTCCTGGACAACCTTCACAGGCCATACTCCTTACCAATTTAATCTTGGCCCGTTCGTCCGAAACACTAATAACAGTCCCTCTCTCTTTTTTTATTTCCATTTTACCTAATCAATCACCCAAACCGCACAATTACGTGCATATTTTACAACCTTGTCTGAAACGCTGCCAAAGAAAAAAGCACCTGAAACACCCCGCCTGCCTACCACAATAGTATCATAAGCTCCCTTTTCAAGTTCACGCAAAATGTCTCTAGCAATCCCCTCTTTTTTCCTTCTAACCGCTATTTCTATATTCTTTCCTGGAATACCTGTATCCTCAAGTATTTTTTGGGCCTGCTCTAAAGTCCCCTCTATTTTCGCTTCTTGCTTATGTCTTAAAGTAGCAAGGTCACCTAGTTTCCTTTCAAAATCAGGTATAATACTAGCAAAGTCCGTTCCTACTAAGGTCTTAAAAGCTGCAGAGACCTCTGGAATTACGGAAAATAATGTAATTTTAACATCTTTACATCCCTTTAAGGTTTCAGCTACATACCTGGCAGCCTTCATGGCATGCTCTGAGGCATCCATGGCTACCAATATCTTTTTTGCCATATCAAACTCCTCAATTATTTATGCCGGTAATAATTGCTGAATGGCTCCAGTAGGACATTTTTCAAAACATTTTCCGCACAAGGTGCATTTGCTTGGGTCTACAACAGATAGCGAATCTACAATAGTAATGGCCTTTTCTGGACACGCCTTTTTACAGAGACCGCAACCCTGACAACCTACTTCACAAATTTTCTTCACTACAGGTGGGGTATCGTGTGAACTGCAAATTACAGCAATTTTGAGAGAAACAGGCACCAACTTAGGAATACCACGAGGACATACCCTGGTGCAAGTGCCACAACCTGTGCATTTGTCTTTATCTACTTTAGGTAAACCATCCTCTCCCATACTTAAAGCATCAAATGGACAATTTTTTACACAAGTTCCTAGACCTAAGCATCCATATTGACATTCTTTATCCCCACCTCCAGCTAATAGTGCTGCCCGACAATCTTCTATACCCATATATTGAAACTTACGTTTTGCTTTATCTGCAGTGCCACGACACATAATCATGGCAATTTCCTTCTCCTTTACTTCTACTGTTTTTCCTAAAACTTCACCAATAGCGACAAAAACATCTTCTGAAGAAGCCACACATGCAGTTACAGGTGCTTCGCCGGCTACTATAGCCGCCGCACAATCTGCACACCCAGCATATCCACATCCACCACAATTAGCCCCTGGTAACAATCCTTCTACTTCTTTTACTTTAGGATCAACATATACATAAAATACCTTTGCGGCAATCCCTAGACCAATGGCAAAAAATATAGCCAACCCGCCCATGACCAACATTGGATAAATTGTTGCTCTCAGTACTTCCATCTCTATACTCCTCCCTCTATTTCGCTAAACCCGCAAAGGCGAAGAAAGACATACCAATTAAGCCTGCCGTAATCAAACCAATACTTGTATCCTGAAAATTTTTAGGTATTCTAGCAAAGGGAAACCGCTCTCTAATGCCTGCAAAGATGACTAAGGCAAGTCCAAAACCCAGCGCAGAAGCAAAGGAAAATATAAGTGATTGCAGAAAATCATATTTCTCTCTGATATTTAAAATGCAAGCACCAAATATAGCACAATTAGTAGTAATTAAAGGTAGAAAAATACCCAATGACCTGTAAAGAGGTGGACTTACTTTTTTTATAACTGTTTCTACAAGTTGAACAAAACATGCAATAACTAATATAAAAGCCAGGGTCTGAATGTAAGCCACTTTAAAGGGCTCTAACAAAAATCGTTGCACCAGCCAGGTAAGAGGACCAGAGCAACTGAGCACAAATACTACGGCAACTGCCATACCTATGGCTGTGTCCATCCTTTTTGATACACCTAAAAATGGACAGTTACCTAAAAATCGAATCAAAAGGATATTATTTATCAAAACTGCTGAAACCACCAACATTATGTAATCAGAAAATGTCCATGCTTCTTGAACAGCCATCTTTTACTCCTTTCTTATTTTTTACCAAAAAGATTCATAATTCCCAACATAAGACCCAAACAAAAAAAGGCACCCGGAGGCTTCTGTAAAAGTGCAAACGGTTCAAACCCCTGCCACATAATGAAGTGTCCTGCAAAACTCCCTTTGCCTAATACTTCCCGAAAAATAGCCAAAGTAGTAAGGGACATAGTAAATCCCAAACCCATTCCCAGACCATCGGCAATAGATAGTGAAATTGAATTCTTACTGGCAAAGGCTTCTGCTCGTCCCAAGACAATACAATTGACCACAATTAAGGGAATAAAGATACCCAAGGATAAATATAAAGGATAAAAATAGGCCTGGGTGGCAAGCTCTACAATAATGACAAAAGTGGCAATAATCACGATAAAACAGGCAATGCGAACTTCATCAGGGATAATTTTTCGCAAAAAAGAAATGAATATATTAGCCCCTGTAACCACAAAGGTAAGACAAAGCCCCATGCCAAAGCCATCAGTTACGGCTGTAGAACAGGCAAGGGTAGGACAGAGTCCTAAAACAAAGCGAAACGGAGGGATTTCATCCCATAGTCCCTTAGTGAATTCCTTTAACCAGCTCTTTTTTTGAGCCATTTCAAAACCTCCACCTAACCTAATTCTTTCATAATCTCATCAAACCATTTAACTGCTTCCCCTATAGCCTTGGTTGTTCCTGTTGAAGAAATTGTAGCTCCACTTATGCCCTGAACATTTTCACCAAGTATAAATTTATCTTTTACTGTAAACTTTTTAAACTGGTCGCAAAACCAAGGTTCAGTGACAATTTTAAGACCAACACCCGGTGTTTCTGAACATTTCATTACTTTAACACCAGCAATACTCCCATCTACATTTATAGCAAGCATTATCTCTATGCGGCCTCCATATCCATCACCTGCGGTCTCATAAGCAATAGCCATTAATTTACCTCCTTTTTTGGCAGGAAAAACAGTTATAACCTTCTCTGGAGCAATTTTTACTTTCACTCTTTCTAAAATAGGATCATTGTCATGTTCAGGAAGAACTGCCTTCAACGCAGGTGCTTTTATAAACTTGATTTTCTGATACTCAATCCTCTCTTCTGTCCCTTTTTTGACAATTGCCAAGGAAAATGAACATACTACACAAATACCTGTCAATACTACCACTAATCTCAAAATATCACGCACTCTTGACCCTCCCAAAAGGCTTTGGTTTAACTATTTTATCAATCAAAGGTGTAAGTGCATTTCCCACCAATATGGCAAACCAAACGGGGTCTATCCAGCTTCCCCACAACCTACCAATCATAGTAATCATTCCTGCCATTGCACCAAAAACTAACATTCCTGCACCTGTAACTGGGGTAGTAATAGGGTCAGTAGCCACAAAAAAGGCAGCTATCAAAGTGCCTCCACTTAACAATTGAATTAAGATATAAGGATAAAGAAATTCCTTTTCTCCCTTGTAAAAAAGAATAGAAAAAATCAATACACCACCCAGAAATCCTACCGGGATGTGCCAGCTGATATATTTTTTCCAAAATAAATATACAGCACCAATAATAATTGCTAAAGCACATATCTGGCCCACACATCCCACCAACTCTTCTCCTGGCAATGGCTTCCACCCTAGTAATGTATGAATAAGCAGTTTAATCTTTCCACCTAAACTGCCCCAGCTCTCAATACCATAACCCTCACTAAAATAGCTATAATCTTCTGCTAATGCACCTATACCCTCTATTCTTATTACTCCTAAAATACTCCCCGAAATATCCATATGGCTCATATAACCTAATTTTAAAGAAGCCCAGCCCACCAAAGCAGGATTAAAAGGATTACTTCCTAAACCTCCAAAAACATGCTTACCTACTAACAGACCGGTAAAAACACCTATTATTATTGCCCACCAAGGTATATTTGCAGGGAGAATAAGGCCAAAAATTAACCCCGTTAAGATAGCGTGATAATCTGTGAGAACAGTCACCTCTCTCTTCATAATCTTTTGAAGACCGGCTTCAATTATTACGGCTGATATTACGGATATTAAAATTACTTCAATGGCCTTTATTCTAAAATAATACACACTCGCTATCACTGCTGGAATAAGGGCAATAATAAAACCTAACATTATACTCGTAATAGACTCCTTACCCTGAACATGTGGCCCTACCGAAACAATAAATCCTTCTTCTTTCATTGTTCCTCTCTCTTTATTTGAGATTTTCCATATTTTATCCAATGCACTAGGGGGATTTTAGCAGGACAAACATAAGCACAACAACCACATTCTATACAATAAGATAAATTATAACTTTCTGCCTCTTCAAACATATCTACTTGGCAAAAAGAAGCAATCACATTAGGTAAAAGTCCCATAGGACACACTTTTACACACCAGCCACAATTAATGCATTTTTGGTCAGAAATAGTAGCTAAATCGGACTGTCTTTGCACATATATCGCAGTTATTTCTTTTGTAACCGGAATTTCTAAGCTATATTGAGCTAGTCCCATCATGGGACCACCTACTATCACTTTAGCAATATTTCCATTTACACCACAATGTGACAAAACATCTTTTAAAGGGGTTCCTATTCTTACCCTAAGATTTTTGGGTTTATTCACTGCCCCATATACCGTAATTACTTGGTCTATCACCGGCTTCATATCCTTTAGTGCATCCCAAAGGGCAATGACGGTATCTGCACCTAATACACACACTCCTACATCTTCTGGAACACCATTAGGAGAAGGAGCTTCCTTACCCATAATGGCTTTAACCAAAAATATATCTAAACCTTGAGGAAACTTTGAATCTAATACTGCTAATTCTGCCACGCCAGAAACTAAGCCAGGAAGTTGCTCTTGAGCCGTGGTATTTTTTACCTCTATTGCTAAATAGGCAGTATTAACATTGAGGATTTTCTTTATTAATTTTATTCCATTGATTAATTCCTGTTTCTTTTCTGTAACTAATTTATACCTTACCGCAACCCCAGGTTCTAAATCTACTCCATTAATAATAACCGCACTTACATGCTTACTTTGAGCAAGGCCCAGCTTCGCAGAAAGGGGGATGGCATCTATACCAAAATCAACTAACCCCATTTGTTGAATAGCTTTCATAAGAGCTTCTGGACTTTGTTGTAAAGGTTCTTGGGGAGAGGAACTTATACTCCACTCTTCCTTCCCATCAGATTCAATTTCTACTGCAGGTGCAATTCCACCTCTAATATCTGGAAATCTTTTAGGTAACCCTGCTACCTTTCCTGAAACTGTGGCATAAATAGGCGCACTAAATTCATCTTCGCTCTTTCCAATCTCATCCCCAATCTTCACTCCCTTTCCCTTTTTCAATAAAGACTTACATGGAGGCCCTTTATGTTGTTTTAAGGGAATTACTAATCGTTGAGGAACAGGTAAATCCTCAATGGTGCTCTCTACCTTACTTTCTTCCAAATAAACACCGCCTTTCATAGACCTTTTCATCATAGACAATCTCGAATCCCAAAAATTTTTGGAAGTGGTTATAGCACTCCGTCATTTTTGTGTCAAGTGAAAAATTTAAAAAATTTTCTTAACCTACTACCAAACAGAAAAAAAGCTAGTAGCCTGAAAAAATAAGGTATCCGCTGCCTATTTGGTATATCAACTGTCTAATAAATCATCTGCAGGTATTTGCAAAATAAAATAATGATACTATATAAAATAAATGCCTACTGAGACATGGACAATTAAACGCCTGTTGCAATGGACAACAGATTTTTTGCAAAAAAAGGGAGTAGATGCCCCAAGACTTACAGCAGAAATACTTCTAGCCCATATTTTAAAAAAAGATAGGCTCTATCTTTATGTTCATTACGACCAGCCATTAACTTTATATGAATTAGCTACCTTTAAAAAACTTCTTAAACGGAGACTTTCCCACGAACCTTTGGCCTATATCATTGAGGAACAGGCTTTCTGGTCTCTTTCTTTTAAAGTAACACCGGCTGTAATTATTCCCCGACCTGAAACAGAAAGGTTAATAGAAGTAAGTTTAGAAATCATCCAACAGAGGGGGCTAACTTTACCCTGGATATTAGATTGGGGCACAGGCAGCGGTGTAATTGCCGTAGTCTTGGGTAAAGAAATAAAAAAAGCACATATGGTGGCTACCGATATATCTTTTCCTGCCCTGAAAGTGGCAAAAGAAAATGCCTTTAAACACAAGGTAAAGATAGATTTTGTTTTGGCCCGAGATTTAACTCTTTTTAAATCCACTGTTTTTGATATTATTGTTAGCAACCCACCTTATATTAAAACAGAAGATATTCCTACCCTTGCCCCTGAAATCCAATATGAACCTATAGAGGCCCTGGATGGAGGAGAAGATGGATTAAAATATATCGGTTATTTGTTAAAAAAGGCACATGTTTATTTGAAATCTAAAGGCTACTTAATTATGGAAATAGGTTATAATCAAAGAAAATCCATAGAAAAGTTAATTGCCTCCTTGCCTTGTTGGAAAGGAGCATTGTTTTTCAAAGATTATGCTGGACTTGAGCGGGTGGTTGTGATAGAAAAAAACCATGGATAAATTTGTCATTCATGGTGGTATTCCCCTCAGAGGAAAAATAAAAATAAGTGGGGGGAAAAATGCCGCCCTTCCTATGTTGGCTGCCAGTTTACTCACCCCAGAGCCAATAGTTTATCACAATGTGCCCCAATTAAGTGACATTTTCACTATTAAGAGGCTTCTAACTGATTTGGGGGTAATTTTTAATGGAGATGATTCCCTTATTGCCCAGGCAAAAAAAATTAAAAGTCATTGTGCTCCTTATGACTTAGTGCGTACTATGCGTGCTTCTATCCTCGTTTTGGGTCCCCTGTTAGCACGTGAGGGAAAGGCCTATGTCAGTTTACCTGGTGGGTGTGCTATTGGTCCAAGACCGGTGGATTTACATTTAAGAGGACTTACTCAAATGGGAGCAGAAATTACTTTAGAAGGGGGTTATATAAATGCTAGGGCAAGACGACTTAAGGGAGCAGAAATCTATCTTGATATTCCTACCGTAACAGGTACAGAAAACTTGATGATGGCAGCCTCTCTAGCCCAGGGCACCACAATACTCAAAAATGCCGCTCGTGAGCCTGAGGTAGTAGCTTTGGCTCAGATGTTAAAACAAATGGGAGCAGAGATAGAAGGGCAAGGGGCAAATATTATTAAAATAAAGGGTGCAGAGAGTTTAAAAGGAACAAAAGTTACCATTATTCCAGATAGAATTGAGGCAGGTACCTATATGGTGGCTGCAGGTATTACCGGTGGTAAGATATACATAGAAAATTGTTGTTTAGAACACTTGGAAGCAGTAGTAGATAAATTAAGAGAAGCAGGTTTAACCATAGAACCTGAAGGTAGTTGGGTAAAGGTAAAGGCTCCACAAGTAATCAAAAGCACAGATGTGACTACTCTAACTTATCCGGGTTTTCCTACAGACATGCAAGCCCAATTTATGGCCCTTATGTGTTTGGGTAATGGAGTTAGTGTAATTAAAGAAAACGTATTTGAAAACCGTTTTATGCATGTACCTGAATTAAGACGCCTCGGAGCCAATATTAAAATAGAGGGTGCCAGTGCCATTGTAAAGGGTGTGCCTAGATTCACCGGTGCCCCGGTTATAGCTACGGATTTAAGAGCCAGTGCCTCATTAGTTTTGGCAGGTCTAGCCGCTGATGGAGTTACTGAGATAAATCGGGTTTATCATTTGGATAGAGGCTATGAGCAAATGGAAAAAAAGTTGCAAGCACTTGGGGCAAAAATAGAGAGGGTAAAAGATTAAAAATATTTGTATTTTTGAATCATGTCTTATTTTCGCCACCCTCTCATCTTCTTGCTCCCTTTTTATATTATAGGTCTTCTCCTGGGAGGCACATGGCCTGAAGAAAGAAATTATTTTCTCTTATTTTTTTTATTGTTATCATTATTATCATTAATTGTTGTAAAAAAGGTTCAGCATTTCTCTTTTTTACGGTATCTCTTGGGGATATCTATTATTGCTGGCGGAGCTCTTTATCAAAGTTATTTTTTCATTCCTCCCAAAAACCCTTCTCACATTGTCAATTATATTGATAAAAAGGTTAATTTAAAAGGCAAAATCATTTCTGTCACTCCCTTTTCAGATAAAGCAGCACTCATTTTAACTAATTTACAATTACTTCAAGGCAAGCAGGAAGGAAAAATCAAAGGTAAAATAGCAATCACTGTATATCACCCTTCCAAATCTTACCATAAGGGAAACATTATAAAAGTTAGAGGAAAAGTCAAAACCATTTGCAGTTTTGGAAATCCAGGCATTTACGATTATGCTCGTCTGTGGCATGGGAAGGGCGTTTGGGCAAGAATGTGGCTTCAGGATAAAAATATATTGATTCTGGATTATGAAAAGCCAGGGCTATGGCCTTATTTATTAGAAACCATCCGAGAAAAAATTAGAAGGTTTTTAGCCAAACACCTCTCTCAACCTGCTCAGGGAGTTTATCAAACTCTACTTTTAGGCGAAAAAGCAAGTCTTTTACCCTTTATCAAAGACGATTTCATCTTCACTGGCACAAGCCATTTATTGGCCATCTCTGGCTTGCATTTAGGGATGGTTATGGTCCTGAGCTTCACCTTATTCTGGTATTTACTCTCTCGTTCTGAATACCTTTTGTTGAAATTTGAGCTAAAAAAGATAGCAGTTTTGATATCTCTTATTCCTACTTTTTTCTATGCCTCTTTGGCCCATTTTTCGCCGGCTACCGCCCGTTCCTTTGTTATGATTCTTTTATTTTGGTGGCTTTATTTCAGTAGGCGTTTAAAAGATACCTGGGTCTTTCTGGCCACAGCAGCCTGGTTACTATTGCTTTTGCACCCTCCTATGATTTATCAAATTTCTTTCCAACTATCCTTTCTGGCCTTGGCCTCTATCCTTTATTTTACCCCCAGGCTACCTGGTGGGACTTATTGGCTTTCTCTGAAATCAGGCTCTTTTAAACAAAAGTGCATTCGCTATCTATTATTGTCTCTTTATGTAAGTATTGGGGCATGGCTTGGCACCTTACCTATAATCTTACATTATTTTGCCGGTGTTTCCTTCATTGCTCCTGTTGTTAACCTTTTGGCTATCCCCTGGATGGGATTTGTGATACTTCCCCTTGGCCTTTTGAGCATTTTTACATTGTTTTTCTCCCCATCAGTCTCTGCATTTTTTCTCCACTTAGGTGAGGAGGCATTAAATCCTTTGCTATGCTTTCTTCACAAAATAGCCACTATTCCTGGCATTTTTACCTGGTGCATAACACCCAATTGGGTGGAGGTATTGGCCATCTATATTTTTTTATTTGCTGTTTTTTATCCCCAAAAGGGAAAGAAATATATGTTTGTTGCTATCTTTTGTTTCTTTCTCTTAGACATAAGCTCCCAGTTTTACAAACACTCTCAAAAGAAGCTTACCGTTTCCTTTCTGGATGTGGGTGGAGGAACATCTGTTTTATTGCGTTTCCCTCATGGGAAAACCATGCTTATAGGTGGTGGAGGCTCTCATTTTTCTAATTATGACCCTGGACGGTTTGTGGTAGCCAAGACACTATGGGCGCAAAAATTATGGCGTTTAGATTATTTGGTCTTACCCACACCGCATTATAGTTATTTAAACGGCTTGACCTTTATCACCCAACACTTCCATCCGCAATTTTTGTGGACAAATGGAGTAAGAGTTAACGACGCTCATTACTGGCATCTATTTTATCTTTGCCAAAAAAGAGGTATTTCCATAAAAACACCCAAAACCCAGGAAATAGACGGGGTTAAAGTGAAAGTCCTTTATCCTAAAAAAACAAAGGCTCTCTCTTTAAAAGACAGCTTAATAATCAAGTGCCATTATAAAGAAGTCTCTTTTCTTTTTCCTTTTTATACCCAAGTGAAGACACTTGAAAAACTTACTTCTTTTTTAAAAACAGATGTCCTTCTTTCCCCAAATTATGGTAGTAAAGCAGTCAATTCTCCTCATTTTATTCAAAAAATAAAAGCTAGATATGTGGTTTTTGCAGGAAGAATACCTACTAGAGAAGTGGTAAAAAACTATGTAAATTCTGGGAGTAAAGTGTTTTTTACTGGTAAGGATGGTATGATCAATTTTGTCACAAACGGCTATGATTTAAAGGTAAAAACTCACCATTGATATTTCCTATTTGATAAAGGGATTAAATCTTTTTTCTTCTCCGATGGTTGAATTTGGCTTTTCTCCATAATCATGACCTGGCCATACAATAGTTTCTTCTGGAAGAGTGAACAATCTGGTTTTAATAGACTTTATCAACGTCTCCCAAGAGCCTCCAGGGAGGTCTGTTCTGCCTACTGCTTTTACAAATAATGTATCACCTGTAAATACATGACCAGGATAATAAAGACAAATACTACCCGGAGTATGACCTGGAGTATGAATCACTTTTAAAGAAATCGGGCCAAGAACCACATTGTTTCCATTCTTAAGCAATATATCAGGTTGAGGGGTAGGCAACGCTCCAACTATACTGCCTAAAAATAAATTTGCTTGATTTAAAAAGGAGCCTGCATCTGACTCATGCATAGCGATGGGAATATTAAAAACTTGTTTTAAGGTTTGATTACCGGCTGTATGGTCAGGATGGGCGTGAGTGTTAATGATTATTACCGGCTTTAAAGACATCTTTTTTATAGTATTTATAATTAAATCCTCATCCCCTCCTGGATCAATAATGGCTGTTTCTTTGGTTTCCGAGTAACCTACCAAATAACAGCAGACTGCTAGTGGGCCTACAACCAACTGTTTGACAAATATTTCTGAATCCACAAACTTATGTTATCTTTTTTCTCTCAAATGCACAAGGGAGTGTGATAACATGAAAAAGTTGTGCACCTCTGGTAGTAAGGCCTGCCTGTTCCCGCCTGCCGTCGGGCAGGGGCAGACAGGCCTGCCTCTCGGCAGACAGGCCTGCCTCTCGGCAGACAGGCCTGCCTGTCGGCAGACAGGGATTTTTAGCAAAGAAGGAGGTGCACGTATATATTAGGAATTGCTCTCCATGTTTTGAAACCAGAGATTTAAGAAATCTTCTAAGGTTTAGAATTACCTTACTACTTAAGACCATACCAGGTAAGGGTTGCCCAACTTTTTCATGGAAAACTGTATAATGTAGGTTTGACCCTAAATTTCGCTAAATTTCGTACGCTTTCAATAAGTGGAATAAGGAAATACTTCAAGATTAACTTCACCAACCTATTTATAGCTTATTTTAAAAAGTAGAGTTGGTTGAAGGGAAAAAGTTTTTTCTTTAATTATTAAGCTTAAAAATATTAAAGAGGAAGGCGAAAGCGGTCAGTTTTTTTTGACCGCAACCCTTAAAAAATGATTTTTTATACTGTGCGTAAGGTCAGTTACTATATTTCTGGGTTTTCTTTTAAAGCTATTACGGATTTGGGGAGCTTTCCTTTCTTTTTAGAAAGCTTTTAAAAATTCTGGGGAAAGTCCTGATATTAAATCTCTTGACACTTGTATCTAAAGGCGATAAAGAATTGTCCTAGACACTCGGGGAGTTAGTACAAAAGGATAGGAAGAAAAAGGGAAATGGTTAATGAATGAGAAAATTCACAAGAATTGGCCCCAATGATGTGGAGGCCAATTCCAACTTCTCGCCCAGTTTTCTAAAGCCCCTTTACTGAAGAAAATATTTGGCTTATAAAATATTATTGGAGGCTAAGATGCAAGAACAAAACCGAAAATATCTTGATCTTCCCATCCCTTTTTTCAGAGATAAAGAAAAAAAGGACCTTTTCCTAACAGTAGTTGGTGCTTTATCTTTAAGACTTATAAGTTTAAGAAAAGCTGCAGAGCTTCTAAATCTTGAAGAGAAAACTTTATTAGAAATGCTAGATAGTGTTGGTTATTCTTTTTCTTTTCTTGAAAAAGAAGATATAGAAATAGAAAAGGAGTGGTAATTGACAGCAGTTTTTAATACCTCTCCCCTAATTTTTCTTGGAAGACTTGGATATTTAGAAAAAACTTTGTCCTTATTCCAAATGGTTGCCATTCCAAAAAAAGTAATAAAAGAAATTTCTGTCAAAGACGATGAAGCTAATGAGAAAGTCTTAAAAATTAAAAACCATAGCAATGTTAACTTTGGTTTAGCCACCAAATTAGTAAAACTTTATAAAGCGTTAAATGAAAGACTTGGCCAAGGTGAATCTGAAGCAATAGCTTTGGCAGTAGAATTAAATGCCGACGTGGTTATTTTAGATGATTTTGCAGCAAGAAAAGCAGCAATGGAATTAGGTTTAAAAGTCAAAGGAACGCTAGGAATAATAAAGAAGCTTTTAGAAGAAAACAAAATTAAAATAGAAGACATAAATAAGCTTTATGAAACACTTAAAAAAATTGGTTTTAGAGTTAGAAGAGAAATCTTTAAGAATATCTTTGAAAGTTCTGTTTCTACTTGCAACTAGCTAAAAGCTCTCTTATATCTTTGCTAAATGCTAAATAAGGCTAATTATGGCAAAAAATACAATGCAGCAAGAATTAGCTATTTCCCTTAAAAATGCATAGGTATTTTTTATGTTACTAAAACACTCACGAATTTATTACTCAACTAACGCCCTCACGCCTTACGATTTTTGCCACGCTTAACAACTTCCACATAAAATCTCTTGACACTTGTATCTAAAGGCGATAAAGAATTGTCCTAGACACTCGGGGAGTTAGTATAAAAGGATAGGAAGAAATAGTCAAAAAAGATAGTATAGAAAAAAGGATGCGAGATAGATAAGTGAGCATAATCGTAGGGGCGGTAAAGACAAAAAGATCTTTTATATGGTCTTTTTTAGTAAGGAGGGATTTTTGTCTTGACTTTTACCTTTTAATGGGTGACCCCAACTAAAAATGACTTTGGAGTCGATACTAATATGGATGATAATGTCAACTGGGATTGTGTTTATTATGATACTGTTACGGTCAATATTACAGAGTAAACTGTTAAATGAATAAATGCACTAATTCTAATTTTACTCTTTGTCTTTTCCTGCATTCCTTTGCGGGAAAGGTGGCAACAGAGGTGCAGCTCCTGATGTTAGTGCATGGGGGAGGACCGATTATTCTGATTTTGATACGGGTAGCGATGT
Source organism: Candidatus Desulfofervidus auxilii (assembly GCF_001577525.1). Classification (GTDB taxonomy): domain Bacteria; phylum Desulfobacterota; class Desulfofervidia; order Desulfofervidales; family Desulfofervidaceae; genus Desulfofervidus; species Desulfofervidus auxilii. Next base: position 1,625,318 of record NZ_CP013015.1, read on the forward strand.
AGATAGAAGTGATCTGGATGAATTTGCTGCTGTCTATGGTTTTACTTCTGCCGATAATAATTACAATGCGCTTTGTGATTTCGACAGTGACGGTGATGTAGATGGCTCTGACGTCAATATTTTTACTGAAGAATTTGGTAAGACTTAAATTTCACATAACAGACTGTAATCATGGTCAAACCTCAATCATTCTATTTCGTAAAATATATTATTTGACAAAAATGAGCGTGGCTTAAAATGTAAAGTGAGTTTGGTGGTGGAATGAATCAAGAATTAACAACTTCATTTAAAAAGGTAGTAAAAGGCACGGGGGTAGTTTTTATTGGGACTATTTTAGGCACCCTTTTAGGTTTTATCTTTCGGGTGATAGTAGTTCGATATATTACTAAAGCAGAATATGGCCTTCTTTCTTTATCACTGGCAATGATAAATATTTTGGTAGTGGTTTCTTGTTTAGGATTCATAAATGGGGTCCCAAGATTTATTTCTTATGCACTGGGCAAGAGGGAATATTCAAAAGCTTGGGCAACAATAAAAACATCTATCAGCTTAGTTGCTGTTTTAAGTATTTTTTTTGCCTTGGTGTTAGTTTCTTTTTCTAATTATATTGCAAATTTTTTTCACAAACTAGGTCTTATTCCAATTGTTAAAATAATAGCCTTTGTGCTTCCTTTAATGGCATTAACAGAAATTTTTATCTCTATTTTAAGGGGTTTTGAGGATGTAAAGGCCAAAGTTTTTTTTCAAGATATCTTTTCTAAGGGTATAAAAATTGTTATTGGAGGTTTAGTAATCTTATTAGATCTTTCCTTTAAGGGTGTGGTTTTTACATATTTAATCGGAGGATTTTTTACATTAATTTTTCTTTCTTATTACGCCAAAAGCAGGATTAATGAATTACTCCCAAAAATTTCAAATTTTTATCCTTCTATTACAAAGGAATTGATGTCTTTTTCTCTCCCTTTACTTGGGTCTAGCATTTTTGCAATTCTTAGAGAGCATTCTACTATACTCCTTCTTGGATACTTTAAACCAGCAAATACTGTGGGCCTTTATAATGTAGCATTACCTTTAGCCCAACTTATCTCTATGCCCTTAATGGCCATGGTTTTCATTTACCTTCCAATTGCCTCTCAGCTTTATGCGCAAGGGAATCTAAAAGATATGAAATTACTTTATATCAGTGTAACAAAATGGATATTCTTTATTACTCTACCTATTTTTTTATCCATGCTTTTAGCACCAAAAATAATTATTAAACTTTTATTTGGAAGCAAATATATTGAAGCAAGCGTTGCCTTACAAATTTTAACTTTAGGCTTTTTCATTCATACTTTTTTAGGGCCAAATGGGATGACTTTGATATCTATAGGAAAAACAAATATTATGCTATTTTGCAGTGTGATAAGCACATTTGTTGGAATAATTGTTGCTTTATTACTTATTCCAAATTATGGACTTATTGGAGCAGCTGTTTCTGCTGCCACTTCCCTTGCAATGTTTAATTTCTCAGCTTCTTTTTTTCTTTATAAAATATTTGCTTTACATCCATTTAAAAAAAACTATACTATACCACTCATTACTACAATAAGCTTAATTTTACTGGGATTTCATATAACAAAACATTTTTTAAGCTCAGACTGGCAAATTATTATTTCAGTTTTATTCCTTTCTATCTGTTTTCCCTTAATAACATTTTTGACAAAAAACTTTACTGAAGAGGATATTTGGTTTATAACAACAGTAAAGAAGAAAATGATAAACAATAGTCATACTTAAGAAATGCCAATAATAGAGATAAAACTTCTAATAAAAGAAATTATTTATGGCTAAAAGAAAAATAATTCTTATAGTCGGTATTCCTCGTTCTGGAACTACATGGATTGCCAAAATTTTATCTAAGTCTACAGGAGCTTATTATTTGCATGAGCCTGATAATGAAAAAAATAATATTTTAGCTTACATTTTTAAAAAAGGTTTACATCGTTATCCATACTTAAATGCAAATGATCATTTAGATTCATATTATAAATTGTGGGAAATAGCATTTAAAGGTAAAGTTATTCCTAAAATGATTAATAGGTTTCTAAGAGTTCTTGCTATTCCTCGTTCTAAAAGATTGCCTATCTATGAGAATAAGGTAAGTAGTTGCCTTACAGATGAATTTAACACCATTACAAAATTCTTTGAAAAATATCAGCTATATCTTACTAAATATTTCACTTGGAAAATAATACCTTATCCTGAAATTCTTATAATTAAGTCAGTTCATTGTATATTAAGTTTACCTTGGATTGAAAAAAATTTTAGACCTAGTAAAATTATTGTAGTTTTTAAAAATCCATTTAATGTTATAACAAATTATTTAGAAATGAAATTACCAGACGCAATCCGAAATATATTTAACCAAAATGGTTTGATCGAAGATCATTTTAAATTTCTTAAATCCTCTCATTTAGATATTATTAACCATGGAACATTTATTCAAAAAATGGCTATGCAAATAGGCGGGTTTTATTATTTCCTAGAAAAAGAAATCCCTAAACATAATGATTGGATAAAAATATACCATGAAGACCTTTGTGTAAATCCAATAAAAAAGTTTTATGAACTTTTTAATAAACTTAATTTAAAATGGAATAAAAATGTAGAAAATTTTATAAAGAAGCATGATAAAAAAGGAAAGGGGTTTAGTATCAGTAGAAAAGCTAATGAAGAAATTGATAAGTGGAAACACAATTTGTCAGAACCCCAAATAAAAGAAATTTTAGAATGTCTTAAAATTTTTAATCAATCAACCAAATGGAATAAAAAATGGATGAACCAATTTTTATAGTAGGTGTGCCTCGTTCAGGGACTACATTGTTAAGGATGATGCTCAACTCTCATTCTAGAATCGCAATTGCTCCTGAAACTCATTTCTTCCGACTCTTTTGGGCCAACCGACATAAATATGGAGATCTTAATAAAGATAATAACTTCCAAAAATTATGGAATGACTTGACTAAATGTAAGTATTTTGGTGACCTAAAATTAAAAAATGTGCAAGAAATTTATGAAGATTTGTTTAATGGGAAAAGGAGTTATAAAGCTATATTTACAAAGCTTATTAAAGAATATGCAAAACAACACAATAAGACTCGATGGGGGGAAAAAACACCAGGTCATTTGGAATACGTAAAAACTATTTTATCTTTTTATCCTCATGCAAAAATGATTCACATAATCCGTGATCCTAGGGATGTAGCCTTATCTCTTAAAAAAGTGCCTTGGGGTTCAAGAGATGTTTTTCCTATTGCCAGGTTTTGGAAAAGGTATATAAATATACCCAAAAAAATGAAAGTAATACACAGTTATTCGTATTTAGAAATAAGATATGAAGATTTAGTAAGAAGTCCAGAAGAAACACTAAAAGTGATATGTAATTTTATTAATGAAAAAGTAGAGAAGAATATGTTTAAATTTTATTTAGTTTCTGAAAATTATTTACCTGAGAATGAACCTTGGAAAACGGGATGTTTGAAGCCTTTAAATTCTGAATACATAGGTAAATGGAAAACTAAATTAAAAGAGTGGGAAGTTAAACAAATTATTGCCACTTGTAGTCATGAAATGCTAGAAAAGGGTTACATTGAAAATGAACCAAATTTTTCTTTTACAGATAAATTAGTCTTAAAGAGTAAGAACTTACAATCATATATTAAGTCATTTATTCGTTGGATAGTGAGAAGAATACTTGATAACTAAACATGATGAATATTTTGATATGTACGTACCCATCCCCTTTTTTGAGAACACAAGGACAATCACTGCGAGTTTATAACATTTCTAAACATTTGGCAAAAAATCACAAGATTTTCCTTTTAGTTCTTACTGATTTAAATACAAAAAATGATCATTTGGTATTTGATAAAGAACATATATTTTCAAAAATTTGGCAGAAAAAAATAAAACGAAAAGGCTTTATGAAAATTTTCAATTTAATTGCAACAAAATCTTCTGCAAGATTAGAATTTCCAATAGTAAAAAAAAATTACATAAACTTGTATTGCGAATTATCAAAGAACAAAAAATTGATATTTTGTATATTAACGGATTTCCTATCAATCTACTGTTAGCTGATTTCAAGGGTGTACCAAAGGTTTTAGATCTTTGCGATTCTCCTACTTTAGCATATAAAAGAGAATTTGAAAATTCTGCAGGTTTTTTGAATAAACAAATAGCTTTTTTGAAATATCTTCGAGCAAAAGCTATTGAAAAATATCTTCTTCAAAATTATGATGTGATAACTTTCATTTCATCTATTGATGCGACATTTAGTGCTCGATTAGCAAGAGGATATTTTGAGATTATACCAAATGGTGTTGATACAGATTATTTTGCTCCTATTCCTTCTATAAAGGAACAATTTCCTAGTCTAATCTTTTTTGGAGTAATGGATTTTAAACCTAACGTTGATGCTGTTCTTTATTTTTATAATCAAATATTTCCAAAAGTAAGGAAAATATTTCCAGATGTTCATTTTTATGTCGTGGGTAAAAATCCTAAAAGAAAGATTATTAATTTAAACAAAGATAGGGGAATAACAGTTACAGGGACAGTAAAGGATATTCGGCCTTTTATTATAAAAAGTAGTATTGTTGTTATTCCTATGCGTATAGGTAGCGGTATGAAAAATAAAATCTTAGAGGCAATGGCTTTAGAAAAACCGATTGTCTGTACTTCATTAGCTGCGGAAGCTTTAAATGACAAATGTAAAAGTAAAGTTTTTATAGCAGATACACCAGAAGAGTTTGCAAAAAAAATAATAATGTTACTAAAAAATGAAAAAATAAGACAGTTATATGGATTTCAAGGTAGGAAGATAGTAAAGGAAATGTACAGTTGGGAGAGAAGTTCTAAAAAATATGATGAGTTATATAAAATACTTTTATTTAAAAAATATAATAGGTAAAGAAAAATAATTATGTATTATTTACTAGCTATCTTGTTATTAGTTATTTTTATTTTGTTCCCTCTTTTAGTCCCACAATCATTTATGCGTTTTCTTCTTTTTACTGGTGCTATAAGTTTAAGTTTTATAGTAGGAGAAAGGACTTTTTTAACCTCCATAGGTGGGATAAGCCCTACTGCTTTTAAGTTATTTGCTGTGATGATAGCTGGAATAATAATTTTAGGAGCAGAAAAAAGGACAATAAATTTAGCAATTAATATCAAATTTCACTTATTGTTTATTACGTATGCTACTTTAAGTTTAATTTGGTGTGAAGATGTAATATATGGATTAAGAAATATTGCAAAATTACTTGCTCCTCCTTTGCTGTTATTAATTTTTCAAATTGCTTTACCTTCCGAGCAGGAAATAAGAAAAACCGAAAAGTGGATTTTTTTAGGCGGTATTTTTATAATAATCCTAGGTATTATTGCAGATGCACTTGGCTTAAAGCCAAGTCAATACCACTCTATACCTAGATTCACTATACCTCATTTAAACCCAAGCCCTTTTTCTTTTTATATGTTGATGCTGACATTATTTTCAATAGTCAGCTTTTATTATGATAGAAAAAATATTTATCTTCTTTTGTTTTTCCTTTTTTCAATATTTTGTGTTTTGCCACTTACAAGGATAACAATAGGTGCATTATTGATTTCATTAATGGTTTTTCTAGTGTTAATTACAAGAAATAAAATAATAAAGACAATCATGTTCTTATCACCTATTTTTCTAATACCTTTTTTTATTTTTTTATCTACAAGCATTAGTATTTTAAAAGAAAGAATGTTTTTAAATCCCGAAATAGTATCTTTTTCTACAATTTTTCAAAATCCAAAATTATTTTTAGAGCAATTAAATACTTCGGGAAGAACAACACTTTGGTCCTTTGCTTTAGAAAAATTTTTTCAAAAAAATCCTTTGTGGGGATCTGGAGCAGGTGCGACTCAGCATTTTTTTTATGAAAAATTTGGAAGAGGAGTTGTTCACAGTGAATATATTAGATTATTATGTGAATTAGGAATTATAGGTTGTACATTTTTTATAATTGTGTTCTTATTATATTTAGCTGATATGTATAAAATTTGGCAGAGAACAAAGGAGATAACAACCAAAAAATATGCCTTGACAGCTATTCTCTGTCTAACTTCTTACTTGATCATAAGCATAACGGATAATGCAATAGATTATGTGTTTCATCTTAGTATGTATGTATTTGCTTTTACAGCATTTGCTTATCAATGTTATGAACAAGAAAATAGCATACTTTATTGAAATATGGGAAGAATTCTAATAATTGGCCCTACTCCCCCTCCTTATCATGGGGTAAGTGTAGCTACAGAAATGATTTTAAATTCAAACTTACAGAGAAAATTTAAAATAATTCATTTAGATACGGCAGACAGAAGAGACTTATCAAATATAGGGAAAATAGATTTTACAAATATATATCTGGCCTTTGAACATTTTTTGAAATTTATTTGGCTTTGTATAAGAGAAAAACCTGAAATAGTTTATATCCCTATTTCACAAACTACATTAGGTTATTTGCGAGATTGCCTTTTTCTTGTTCCAGCAAAGATATTCCATAAAAAAGTCATCGTGCATCTTCATGGTGGCTATTTTAGGAAATTTTATGAAGGATCTTCTAAATTAATGAAAAACCTAATTGAATGGACTTTAAAAGAAGTAAAAAGAGCCATAGTCTTAGGAGAAAGTTTAAGATATATTTTTCAAGGATTGGTTCCAGATGAAAGGATTGTTGTGGTCCCTAATGGAGTAGATGAGAAACTTTTTGAAAAAACCAACTTAACCATTGATACAAAATCAAAAAATCATATTAAGGTTCTTTTTTTAGGTAATCTTATAAAATCTAAAGGATTTTTCGATGTAATTAAAGCTATACCAAAAGTTATAAGAAGATACAGTAATGTAAAATTTATATTTGCTGGTAAATTTCCAAATAACTACAGGGAACAGAACGAAGTATTTAGGTATATTGAACAAAATAAATTAGACTCTGTTGTAAAATTTATGGAAGTTGTCCCTGGTGAAAAAAAGATTAAATTGCTTTTATTTTCTGATGTCTTTATTTTTCCTTCTTATAATGAAGGGCATCCCTTTGTTATTTTGGAAGCAATGGCAGCAGGTCTGCCTATTATTACTACAGATGTTGGAGCTATTAGAGAAACAGTTATTGATAAAGAAAATGGTTTTATTATTGAAAAAAATAATCCAAAACAAATAGCTGAAAAAATTATTACATTGATCAAGAATCCAGAATTAAGGAAAAAAATGGGCGAAAAAAGCAGGCAACGTTTTTTAAAGTATTATACTAAAGATAAGTTTATAGAAAATTTGAGTAATGTTTTTAGAGAAGTTTTTGAAATGGCTAAAAATTAAATTATGAACATAGGTAAAACATATAAAATATGTCAAATTTTAAATAAATTCTTTACTCTTTGTAAAAATGAAGGATATTGGTTTGCGATTAAAAAAGCTCTATGGGTAACGCGCAAGCTTTTTTTTACAGTCGAGGAGAATTTGTTATCATGAAAATAGATATTGAAAAAGTATAAGTAAGACTAATAGTATAATTAATGTTAAATATGAATTTAAAAAATTAGAGCTAAAGGATGTTGTGCTCTTTAACCATTTAGTAAAAATAAGTAGAATAAAATTATTTTATAGCCGTCTAAAAAATAATGAATATTGTTTTGTTACTTTGAAGAATGACAAAATTAATTATTGGGTATGTATAGGTAACAAAAATGCCAGATAAAAATTTAAATGGATTTGAAGTAATTTTATTTAAGGAAGAAATGTGTCTTCATAATCTTTATATTTTACCAGGATATCGACGAGAAGGAATTGCTACCACATTGGTGTTATATGTTATCAACTATCTTAACCAATTTGGATGCAAATATTTAATCGCTTTAGTAGATAAAGAAAATGTAGCTTCACTTAAGTTATTTAAAAAATTGCAAGCAAAAGAAACTGAAAGAATTCCTTATAAATTTATTTTTTTAAAAGGGTATTTTCTTCACAAAGGCTTAAATATTTAGCATGGCTACGTTAAACTAAAAGCAAATGATCTCAATAACTCAATTTAAGAAAGTATATGAAAAAAGTCCATTACTATTCAAAAGATTATTGGGTTATTTTTTAAGCCCAATTCCTCCTGAATTCCTTTATGGGAAAAATTTCCGCATATACAGAGCATTTTTAAAAAAATCCCAATGGTGGGACAAGAAAAAACTTGAAGAATATCAATTGCAACAATTACATAATATTATTAAATATTCATATGAAAATGTTCCGTATTATAAAAAAATTTTTGATGAGAGAGGAATAAAACCTAAAGATATTCAAACGTTTGACGATCTTGAAAAAATCCCTTTTCTCACTAAGGATATTATAAAAAAAAATTTTCATAAATTAATATCGCGTAAGTTTCCTCGTTATAAGATGGTATATGTTTCAACAGGAGGAACTTCTGGTAAACGTCTTTATTTTTTAGAACCTGCAGAAAGTTTTGCAATAGAATGGGCATTTATAACAACTATGTGGGAAAGAGTTGGTTTTAAACTTTCAGATATACGGATTGTGGTGACAGATGTTCCTATTAAAGGAAAATTATGGGAGTTTGATTGTATCAAACGGGAATGGCGCTTTTCGCCTTTTCATCTTTCACAAAAAAATCTTCAAAAATATATAGAAAAATTTAGAGAAATTAATTGTCAATATATACATGGTTACCCTTCGTCATTGACGGTTTTAGCAAAGTTTATTCTGAATAATCAAATTTATAATTTACCTAAATTTAAAGCGGTACTTCTTGGATCTGAACCTGTTTTTTTGTGGCAAAAAGAGTTAATCAAAAAGGCATTTAATACAAGAGTATTCAGTTGGTATGGACAAACAGAAAAAGTAATTTTAGCTGGCGAGTGTGAAAAAAGTCAAATATATCATATTTTCCCAGAATATGGATATATTGAAGTAGTTAATTCTAATGGCAAAAGAGTTAGTCAAGAAGGAGAATTTGGAGAGCTTGTAGGTACTGGATTTTATAATTTTGCCATGCCATTTATTAGATATAAACCAGGTGATTGGGGCCAAGTTATAAATAAAACCTGTAAATGTGGACGCAATTATCCATTGCTTACGAAAATAGACGCTAAAAGAATTGTAAATATGATTGTAACCAAACATGGTCATTTGATATCTACTACAGCTCTAAATTTCCGTAACCCAAAAATTTTAAATAATGTAGAAAAATTTCAATTTTATCAGGAAAAGGAAGGGGAACTTATTTTAAAAATTGTGAAAGGGAAAAATTATAAAGCGGATGATACATTAAAAATAATGAATGAATTAAACAACCAAATTGGCCATGCTGTGGAGTTAAAAATTGTATTTGTGGACAAAATTCCCTTGACTGAACGAGGTAAACAAAAAATATTGGAACAAAAGCTAAATATTGAAAATTATTTGCAAATGTCAAAATAGTAAAGAACTTTCATGAAACAACTAATTATAGACCCAAAATCAGGCGAAATTAGAGTGGAAGAAGTGCCTCCACCTCAGGTAAAAAAAGGATTTGTGTTAGTAAAGAATCATTGCTCGATCATAAGCGTAGGTACTGAAAGATCAACTTTAACTATTAGTCAAAAAAGTCTTTTAGGAAAAGCAAAAGAGCGTCCTGATTTGGTAAAAAAGGTAATAAAAAATATAAAAGACAGAGGGTTAATAGAAACCTATCATTTGGTTAAGTCCCGTCTTAGTGCTTGGAAAGCTTTAGGTTATTCTTGTGCTGGTGAAATTATTGAAGTGGGTGAAGATATAGAAAATTTTCAAATAGGGGATTATGTGGCCTGTGGTGGGCAGGATTATGCAAGTCATGCTGAAGTTGTAATTGTGCCCAAAAATTTATGTGTAAAGATTCCTAAAAAGAAAGACAGTAAATACCTTGATTTTGAAGAGGCTGCCTTTGCTACTATAGGCGCAATTGCCTTACAAGGAGTGCGTCAGGCTGACCTTAGAGTAGGAGAAATTGTAGCTGTTTTAGGTTTAGGATTAATTGGGCAACTAGTAATACAAATTTGTAAAGCAGCTGGGTGTATGGTTTTAGGCAGTGATATTGATAAAAATAGATTAAAACTTGCTAAGGAGCTTGGAGCCGATGAGGTTTGTCTCTCAAATCAATTAATCGATATAGCAGATAGATTCACTAATAAATTTGGTTTTGATGCTGTAATCATTACTGCAGCTACCAAATCGAATCAATTGATAGAAATAGCAGGTGAGATATCAAGAAAAAAGGGTAAGGTAGTAATAGTAGGACAGGTAGGTATGAATATCCCTAGGGAAACCTATTATAAAAAAGAACTTGAACTTCGGCTTTCTTGCTCTTATGGGCCAGGTCGTTATGATCCTCAATATGAAGAAAAAGGAATAGATTATCCCTATGGGTATGTGAGATGGACTGAGCAAAGAAACATGGATGCCTTCCTTAATTTAATTGCCCAAGATAAGGTAAGTGTAAAGAGATTGATTACCCATCGTTTTTCTATTGATCAGGCATTAAAGGCCTATGAAATAATTCTAAAAGATTCAGAACCTTATTTAGGAATTATTTTAAATTATCCTTCAAGGTCAATAACTTCAAAAGTTTATATTTCAAAGTCTATTTCTTCTAGAGAAGTAGCTTTAGGAATTATTGGAGCAGGGCATTTTGCTCAAGCTGTGCATATCCCTCATTTAATGAAGGATAAAAGGGTAAAAATCGTAGCTGTTTGTAATGCAAGTGGAATTAGTGCAAAGTCTGTGGCAGAAAAAATTAAAGCTGATTATTGTACTACTGATTACAGAGAAATTTTAAAAGATGATAAGATAAATACTGTACTTATTGCTACTCGTCATGATACTCATGGTATAATAACAAAAGAAGCTCTAAATACAGGAAAGCACGTTTTTGTGGAAAAACCCCTCTGTCTCTATGAATCAGAGTTAGAAGAAATTGCTGAAATTTATCGTAAATATCCAAATAATTTACTTATGGTTGGATTTAACCGCCGTTTTTCTCCTCACGCAAAGGAGATTAAGGAATTTTTTAGCCAAAGAGATAACCCTTTGGTCATGTCATTTAGGATAAATGCAGGAAGTATTCCTGTTAATTCCTGGATTCAAGACCCAGAAGTTGGAGGAGGCCGCATTATTGGAGAGTGCTGCCATTTTATTGATTTTATGGAGTATATAAGCGACGAGCTACCAAAAAGTATTTATGCAATACACATTGGTCGCCATACATCAGGCATTACTACTGATCAAGTAATCATTACTTTAGGCTTTGAGAATGGCTCAATAGGTACTTTGATATATACAGCAGGAGGTGATACTTCTTTAGCCAAAGAAAGATTTGAAGCATTTGGCGATGGGAAAGCTGTGGTTTTAGATGATTTTAAAATTACAGAGTTTTATTACAAAGGGAAAAAGAAGATTTTTAAAACAAAAAAACAAGATAAAGGACATAGTAAAGAAATATCTGCATTTATTGAAAGTATAGTTAAAGGAAAAAATCCACCACTTAGCTGGGAAGAGATAGAAAAAGCAACAAAAGCCACCTTCCTTGTACATGAGTCTTTAAAAAAGGGGATTCCTATATATTTTTGATTTATGAAAAACATCTTCTGGTATTTTTTTCGCTTAAGATTGATGTCCTTGCCTGAAATAATTCATCAAATAAAACAAGGTTTTATTTTTCAAATCTATCGTTTACTTCCATATACCTATCAAAAGTGGCTAAATAACATGCCTGATTCTTTAGAGTTATTCTCTTTTGTGTCTGAAAAGCATTCTCATTTATTGCCTATACGCTTAAAAGATATTCCTCAAAATTTTGATTTAAAAAACATAGATTGGCATCTGGCTCCAGATACAGGAAAAATTTGGCCTAAGAGGTTTTCTCTTTCTATTCCCTATCGGCCTGGTAACATTTATGGAGATGCCCGTCTCGTTTGGGAAAAAGCTAGATTCCAAGAATTGGCAAATCTAGCTTTTCTTTATTATTTAAAAGATAATAAGCTAGAGGAGGCTGGGGAAATTGTAAACTACATTTGCAAAATAGTCTCCTCTTGGATAGATGAAAATCCGCCTTTAAGAGGCATTCATTATATATCTGCTATGGAATGTGGCCTAAGGATAATTGCTTTATGCTTTATTTTAGATATATTGCGTAAAAGACTTTCATCTGCCTTTTGGAAAAAAGTCTTAAAGACTATATATTTTCATGCTAAATGGATTGAGAAAAGACTTTCTCTTTTTTCCTCTTTAGGTAATCATACCATAGCCGAATGTACTGGCTTACTTTATGCATCTTTACTTTTCCCAGAATTCCCTGAGGCTAAGCGTTGGTACAAAAAAGCGCTTAAGATTTTAGAAAAAGAAGCTGAACATCAAATTCTGCCAGATGGAGGAGGAATAGAACAGGCATTTTGGTATCATAAATTTGTACTAGATTTATATGGATTAGTCATTCATCTTTTGAAAAACAAAAAGCAAAAAATTCCTGAGGTATTTGAGAAACAATGGGAAAGGGGACATAAGTTTCTTTCTTTTTTTTATAACAAAAAAGAGGGAATTCCTGACATCGGGGACAGGGATGATGGGTTTGCCCTCTCTCCTTATTTAAAACTTGCTCCTAAAAAGGAGTCTTTTAAATGGGAAGGTATAAAGACCTTTTTTCATAGTGGTTATACCGTGGTATCCTATCAAAGTCCCTATTTAATAAAACTAATATTTGATCATGGTCCCTTGGGGATGCCACCAGCATATGGGCATGGACATGCCGATGCCCTTTCCATTTTGTTTAACATTGAGGAAGATATCTTTATTGACCCTGGGACTTATACCTATGGCGGTGATCAAAGATGGAGAAAATATTTTAGAAGCACAAGTGCACATAACACTATAACCGTGGATGGAAAAGACCAAGCAGTCCAAAAAGGTACTTTTATTTGGGATAAGCCATATAATTGCCGATTTTTAAATTGTATTAAGTTAGAAAATGGTGTTATATTGATAGCAGAACATGATGGTTATAAACGTCTTTTTTCTCCAGTAAAGCATCAAAGGGCAATTTATATAAATAAAAATGGAATTTTGCTAATTTTAGACCAAATAAAAGGTAAAGGGAAACACCAAATTGAACTGAATTGGCATATAAATCCAAAAGCAAATGTTATTAAAATTGAGGATAAATTATTTCAAATAAATATTGGCCCAATTAAAGGAATGTTATTTTTAAAAGGGGGAAAGGTTTTTTTGGTCTATGGTGTAGAAAATCCAAAGATTCAGGGGTGGTGGTCACCAAGGTATAATGTAAGGAAACCAGCTCCAGTACTTTCTGTTTTGACAAATATGGAAGATTTTCATGAATTTATAACTTTTTTCTCATTAAATAGGATTGATTTTGATAGTTTTAAAAAATTAGTTAAACAGGTAAAAGATTATCTAAAATGAATGTGTGTAGAGTGAGGATTTTAGATATTCCAGTGGATGTAATTAATAAGAAGAGGGCTGAAAAAAAAGTAGAACAGATGTTAATGGAAAATAAATCCCATACCATTATCGCTATCAATCCAGAAAAGGTTATAGCTGCAAGGTATGACTCAACTCTGAAAGAAGCATTGGAAAATGCAGATCTTTTGCTCCCTGATGGGGCTGGCTTAGTCTGGGCAGCTAGGATATTTGGATATAATGGCATACAAAGAATCCCTGGGGCGGATTTTATGGAGAATATTTGTAAGATAGCAGCTAGAAGAAATTGTGGTGTTTTTATTTATGGCTCAAGGGAAGAAGTAAACAGGAAGGCCACTCAAATATTGCAAAAAAGATATCCTAGATTACGGATTGCAGGACGCTGTCATGGTTACATAGATGAAGAGAAAATGGATGAACTAATAGAGATGATCAACGCCTCTGGGGCTATTGTTCTCTTTGTGGCCTTAGGAAGTCCAAAACAAGAAAAATGGATGATGAAATATTTACCTAGATTAAATAAAGTGAGAATTTGTCAAGGGATTGGAGGAACTTTAGATACCTTAGCTGGCTATTCAAAACGTGCACCTAAATGGATACAATATTTACAGGCAGAGTGGCTTTATCGTCTTTTGAGGGAACCATGGAGAATAAAAAGACAAAAGGCCTTAATCCAGTTTGCTAAATTGGTTTTAAAGGAAAAGGCAAGATGAAGAAATTATTTTACTTTTTGATTGTTTTCTCTATCTTAAATCAAGCATGGGCCGGTCCACCACAAGTTAACAAAAATGTCCTTTTTCTAGCACACTTTGATAAAAAAATAGATGCTGATTTTGCCAAGGGAAATCCAAAGGCTTATATTCATCAAGCTAAGTTAACAAAAGGGAGATGGGGCAAAGGATTGGATTGTCATACCGGGTCTTATGCAAGCTTTGAGGCAAAGGGTAACATTTATGCAAAAGAAGGCACTATTACTTTTTTGGTTAAACCTTTATGGGATAAAAAAGACCAGAATTCTCATACATTTCTCTCTTTAAGATGGAATTACCCTCCGGGGGCATATCTGGTTATCACCAAAGGGTGGTGGGAACCGGAGGGGAAGGATTGGTTTTATTTTATTTTTAACAACCAACTCTATCTTCATACTGAAAAGAAAATAAGACTCCCTTTAGACAACTGGACTCACATAGCCTGTAGCTGGGATTTGAATCCCAAGGGAGGATACTATCTATTTATAAATGGTGACCTAGTGGCCTCAGGAAAGATAAAAGAACAGCAATGGAAGAAATTTAATAATAAGGACATATACCCTGTTGGTCAAATGTTTGTTGGTTCTGATCTGGGCACGCCCCTTGTGAGGAATCGTTTTGCAAATGCTGTGATTGATGAGTTAACAATTTATAACAAGAGATTAAGTGAAACAGAAATCAAGAATCTCTATCATTCCCAAGAACCCAAGTGGAAGGAAATAAAATGGAGTTGGCTTATTGAAGTCATTAGAAAACCTTATAAACCTTTAAGAAATGCCAATGGTCATATCCTTGAAAGCAGGGCTATTTTTGATGAGGGCACAGGGTGGATGACAAAAAAGGGGGCTGATGCTATCCTAAACAGGATAAAAGAGGCTGGTTTTAATGTATATGTCCCCTGCGTATGGCATGGGAGAGGCACAAGATTTATTTCAAAGGTAGCACCTTGGGAAAAAGGTTTAATTAAAAGTTTCCAAAAAAATCATCATTATCCCCTTAAATATCTTGTTAAGAAGGCTCATGAGATGAATATTCAAGTACATCCGTGGTTTTGTGTAGTATTGAGGCAGCGAGATTTCTTATCAAATTTTTATGACCCTGAACATACACCCAAAAAGGCATTTGATGTACATCGTCCTGGCTTTCGTAAGTTTATTGTTAATTTGATATTGGAAGTAGTAAAAAATTATAATATTGATGGAATTAACCTTGATTACATTAGGACTATGGGAGTTTGCACATGTGAATACTGTATTAAAGAATATGAAAAACGGTTTCATAGAAATTTAAGATTAGATCTCCTTAATAGTTGGATACGACGTGGTTTAAGAAAATGGCCTGAGTCTCATCTATTGAAATGGCAAAGAGAAGTTATTGCTGATATAGTAAAAACAATTAGTGAAAAAGCAAGGAATATTAAACCCAATATTATAATAAGTGTTGATGGACATCCAGCGCATGAAGGATACCAGCCTAACATTCAAGGTCGGGATGAAATTACCTGGGCAAATAAAGGGTGGATTGATATTATCTTTGCAATGGATTATGGGAGACATATTAAGTATGAAAGGTGGGATAAGGTACGGAAGGAGTTAAAGAAACCATCTGCATTGATAATTTTATGTGGAAATTATGAAAGAACAAAAGATAAAAAGGTAATATCAAGAGAGGCAGACTTGGTAGCGGCTCATATTGCCTATTGTCAACGAAAGTGGCCAGGTAATGGAGTTGCCCTATACCTTCAAAGTATGCTCAGTGATGAACAAATTAAGGCACTTAAATTGGGGCCATTTAAAGAAAGTGCTCTGCCTTTTTGGAAATGAGGCATTTAACCAAAATAGTAAGTGTGGTGGGGGCAAGACCCAATTTCATGAAGATTGCCCCTATTATTGAACAGTTAAAAATTAAGAATAAAAATTTAAAAGCAGAGTTAAAGCATGTACTAGTCCATACCGGACAACATTATGATGAAGAAATGTCAAAGTCTTTTTTTGAAGATTTAAATTTACCTAAACCTGATATAAACTTAGGTGTAGGTTCAGCCTCCCATGCAGTGCAAACGGCTAAGATTATGATCGAATTTGAGAAGGTCTGTTTAAGAGAAAGACCAGATTTAATTATCGTAGTGGGTGATGTAAACTCAACAATTGCCTGTGCCCTAGTGGCCTCTAAATTAGGGATTAAAATAGCCCATATTGAAGCAGGTCTTAGAAGTTTTGATAGAGCTATGCCAGAAGAGATTAATAGAGTGCTTACAGATGCTATATCAGATTACCTTTTTACCACCTGTGAGGATGCCAATGAAAATTTAAGGAAAGAGGGAATCCCTGAAGAAAAGATATATTTTGTAGGAAATGTAATGATCGATACACTTTTAAGATATAAGGAAAGGGCCAAAAAATCAAAGATATTGGAAAAATTGGGTTTAAACAAAGATTTACAAGTAAGGTCATATGCTTTGCTAACTCTACACCGACCAAGTAATGTGGATAATAGGGAGACTTTTATAAATATTTTAAAAGCATTAAAAAATGTTTCAAAAAAAATTCCCATAATATTTCCTGCCCATCCCAGAACACAAAGGCAGATAAAAAGTTTTGGCTTGGAAAAATATTTCAATTTTGTGAACATTGAATCAAATAGTTGTGTTAACATCGAAAATTCAATAAATTTGCTAGATCCTCTATCTTACCTTGATTTTTTAAATCTTATGGCCAATGCTAAATTTGTTTTAACAGATTCTGGAGGAATTCAGGAAGAAACTACAATTCTCAATATTCCATGCTTAACTCTCCGTGAAAATACAGAAAGACCTGTTACATTAAAAGAAGGGACTAATACAATTGTAGGAAGCAATCCTGAAAAAATTATTTCAAAAAGTATGGATATTTTAAATGGTAAGAAGAAAATAGGTAGAATTCCCAAGTTGTGGGATGGAAAGGCAGCAGAGAGGATTATAAACATTCTTATTGAGAAATTATGAAATTGATCTCATTTGCTAAAAAAAATGTGGTTAATCTGATTATAATAGCTGTTTATGTAATTTTGCTTACGTCACTTTATTATTCAACCTTTTCATGGATGATTTATCGCTGGTATAGTAGTTCAGATTATAATTATTGTTTTTTAATTCCATTATTAGTCATTTATCTTATATGGGAAAAGCGAAAGGAGCTCAGTTATACACCTTCATATCCTTCTAGCTACGGTTTTTTACCACTTATATGCGGGATCATTCTTTTCTCTCTGGGAGAACTAGCAGGAGAATATTACACTCTCTATATATCTTTTTGGTTGGTAATTGTTGGTCTCATTTGGATTCATTTAGGATGGAAGAAAATGAAAATTATCTCTTTTGCTCTAATTATGATTTTAACAATGTTTCCTATTCCTGATTTTTTATATAACAATATTTCTGCTAGATTGCAACTCATTTCTTCTAAATTGGGAGTGGTCATGATGCAGATTTTTGGTATTTCCGTTTACAGAGAGGGAAATATAATTAACTTGGGATTTACTAAGCTTCAAGTTGTAGAGGCCTGTAGCGGGCTTAGATATGTCATTCCCTTAATGGTATTGGGGTTAATTTGTACTTATTTTTTAAAAGGAAAATTGTGGAAAAAAATATTTATATTTTTCTCTACAATTCCTATTGCCATTTTGGCTAATGGTTTTCGAATTGGTATTACTGGAATTTTGTCAGAAATATACGGCCCAAAAGTAGCAGAGAGTTTTTTTCATGGTTTTTCTGGATGGTTTATTTTTATGTTTGGTCTGGGAATTCTCTTATTAGAAATGCGACTATTGGGAAAATGGAAAACAAATAGAGTAAAAGGCTATAGGTCGAGAGAAAATATTTTTTTGCAAGAAAAAAAGAAAAAATCTTGGAATTATCATTTCTTAGGAGCAGTTACGCTTTTGGGAATAACCTTGACAATTTTTCAAGGTGTTGAATTTCGAGAAAAGATCCCATCCCTAAAACCACTATCTCAGTTTCCTTTACAGATAGGGCAATGGGAAGGAACTCCTAAAACAATGGAACAAAAGTTCATTGATGCATTGGATTTAAGTGATTATGTCATAATCGATTTTTTAGATAAACAGAAAAGGCTGATTAATTTTTATGTTGCCTATTATGAAAGTCAAAGAAAAGGGAAATCAATTCATTCGCCGGCCACTTGCCTGCCTGGAAGTGGCTGGTTCTTTAGAAAAGCAGGTGCTATAATTATTCCAGTCCCGGCGCATGGTGGCTCAATACGGGTTAATCGAGCCTTAATGGAAAAAATAGGGCAAAAGCAGCTTTGCTATTATTGGTTTTCCCAGAGGGGAAGGATTCTTACAAATGCCTATCAGCTTAAAATTTTTGTCTTTTGGGATGCACTAACCAAGCATCGCACTGAGGGGGCATTAGTGAGGGTAATAAGCCCTGTATATAAAGGTGAAGATATTAAAGATGTAGATAAAAGACTTCAGGATTTTATCAAGGAAGTCTTTCCTATCCTCGAAGAATTTATTCCAGGAAAGAAGTTGAGCTGAAGGTCTATGGCAGTTTTATTAGTTGGATAGGTTCTATTTACTCTGTAACATTGACTACTATACTATCACAATATAGGCTATCCCAAGTAATATTATTATCCATATTAGTATCAATACAAAAGTAAAATGTGTATGTTCCTGCCGGAAGTCCTGAAATAGGCATGTTTAACACCTCAAATGAATCCAAATTAAATAAAGGACCTTGATATCCTGGCACCCAATCAGTTGTCCAGCCTTCAAATGTAAAAAAGTAAAGACCAAATGGGGTTTCTTTTACCAGCCACCAGTCGGCATTGTCTATTACCCCATTATTCTTTAGGGATACAGTAAGAGTTAATGTGTCTGCTTGCCTCAACGTAATTGGGCTATCTGAACCATTCGCTAATATTTCAGGGGTAGGGTTGGAAGAGGATTGCGAATATACATGAATCTCGGTATGATTTAATTCTGAATATTCATAAGCTCCGATATCAGGAGCGTAGTCCACAGGATTTCCCTCCATGTCTTCAGTCAGGCCAACATCTGTTCCTTTGTTAATGCAAAGTGAGTTAAATTGGAGATGGAAATTCCCATTTGGGGCATCAATAAATAATGGAGTCTGGGCTATAGAGTTTGCATCTTGATTTTTTTTATTTTGATAAGTTGAAAATTGAGCAATTGTATAAGTATTACTGTCCCATTTAATTAGCACTCCACTTGAACAAAAATAATCATTATAATCTAAAACTAAATTAGGAAGAGAACCTGCAATAGAAACACGTAATTCATAACCTTCATTATTTGCTATAATATTATTCTTGATATAAATAGGAGCATCATTAGTAACATCATATATTTGCCTAATAACTAATCCTCCATTCTTTGTATCATTCGTTGAATTTTGAGAATTACCAACAATAGTATTATTATATATTTTGAGATTATCTAGTGCTTGATAGTTATGAATATAAACAATTAATCCTCCAAAAGAACCATCATCACTTTGAGATTTCCAGCCATTGTTGTAAATAAGATTATAATAAATTTCTGTATCTTGTCCTAAATTATACTGTTGTGGTCCTCCATCAGCAATCATTATTCCTACTTTAGCATTATCATGAATTTTATTATATTTTGCTATACAGTGGTCACAACCATAGAAGAATAGACCACAACTATTACAATCTGCTATATCGTTTCCTACATTATAAACATCACACCATTCTACAGTAATATACGAATTTCCATAATTACCACCTATAGCAATTCCCTCTCTATCTACCCATGATGCATTATCCCATGGAAGATTTCCTATATCATGAACCTTACAGTTTGAAATTTTTATATGGGAACAGTTTTTACTACACCCTATCCCATGAGCTCTTGCCCAAGCAACTTCTGAATTAGTTATATTAGAATTACTTGATGCCTTAAAAGTTATTCCTTTAAGACTAGAGTAGAAAGATACACAATTATCTAGATTTACATGTGCTGAATCTTCAACGTGAACTAAACTTGAAGGAATTGCATTGTCATCAAACGCATTTGAACCTTCAAACCTGAGATTTTCTATATTTATCCATGATTTATTTTCTATCCTAAGTGCAGCATTCCTCCATCCATATTCAATTTTATATTCACTGGGATGATGACCTACTGGTGGCTTATAATATATTCTCCCTTGATAATGAGTCCATTGGTCATCTTTTAAATTGAAACGCTGAGAAGATGACACTTTCTCAAGAATTTCACCATCTTTAATTAAGATTCGCACAAGACCATCAGCATCCTCAGGAGGATTTCCAACATATATAGAATATTCATCGTTAGATTCATTCGGTGGATCTGTCCAACCCTCAGCTACCTCTGCTGCTGATATAATTGGCTTTTCCCCTTCTCCATAAGCCCCAAAAGTGATGGGATTTCCCTCTTCGCCAGAAGAAGGAATAATGAGTTGCTCACGCCAGATCTCTCCCCTCTTAAATAGGATAGTATCTCCTGGTTTAAAATCCATACTGTTAACCTTGCCTATGGTTTTCCAGGCAGTTTCAGGAGAAAGCCCATCGTTAAAATCATTCCCATTGGTAGCATCTACATAATAAGTGGTTGCATAAGCTGGAAGAGAAACATTAGTTAAGCTTAGCAAAACAAATAGAGAAATGGCCAGGCATGAGAGAATAAGCCTGTTTTTGGCCACTATCTGGCACCTCCTTACGCACAGTTTGCACCCGGACCGAAGTGCACCTGTGTCGCTAGAAGTGCCAGGCCACTTCGTCCGGCAGACCCGCTACCATGTCCTACAAAGTAGGATTTAGGCCGGTGCCTTTGCGTCCTGCCCTTTCGGACAGTTTGCCTTTTTCGGACGCTTCCACTTTAAATTTAGCAAATTTCGTGCCATTAGAGGCTAAAATAGATTCTCACCATTTTTTCAAGGAATTAATGAAAATTTAATTGAAAAAAGGAAAAATTTATGATATAATTGACAAAAATGTAATTGGAGTTTTAAAATTGTAATATGGCTAGATTTTTAATTGCTGCGGAGGAGTTGGCTTTAAAAAATTTATTAAACAATACCTTAGGAAGAGGAAATATTCTTGAATTTTGTCCTGACGAACCTAGCATACTGGAAAGACTAAAAAGTATAAATTATGACTTGATTGTTATAGATATGGAATTGAAAAATGGGGATGGGATGAAGTTATTAGAATCTACAAAATCTATGGCACCAACTACTCCTATAATTGTCATTGGTCACAATCGCACGGAACGGGTAGTAGAGACAATTAAAAAGGGTGCTTATGATTTTATAGCAAAACCTGCCTCTGGTGAAAAGATAAAAAATACCATTGAGAAAGCCTTAGAAAACCAAAGTCTTAAATATGAAATTGATTATTTAAGGCGGCAACAAGATGTTATCTATGACCTTAATAGAATCATTGCCAAAAGTCCTTCCATGAAGAGGATAATTAGTATTATAAGAAAGGTATGTAAAACAAATTCTACTATTTTGATGACCGGAGAAACTGGGACAGGAAAGAGTTTTCTGGCCGGAGCAATTCATTTTAATAGTCATCGCAAAAAAGGTCCATTTGTGGAAATCAATTGTGCTAATATTCCTGAAACCTTATTAGAGAGTGAATTGTTTGGACATGAAAAAGGGACATTTACAGGGGCTACAAAAACTAGGATAGGCAGGTTTGAGCAAGCAAATAAAGGAACTGTCCTTTTAGATGAAATAGGAGACCTACCTTTTGCCTTACAAGCAAAGCTACTCCGCTTTTTAGAAGAAAGGGTTTTTGAAAGACTAGGAGGGAATAAAACTATTTATTCTGATGTTCGGGTTATAGCCACTACAAATAAGAGCCTGGAAGAAGAAATTCAAAAAGGAAGGTTTAGAGAAGACCTTTATTACCGGATTAATGTAATAAATCTCCATTTACCTCCTTTGAAGGAACGAATAGAAGACATAGAAGGTTTGGCCCTGTATTTTTTAAAAAAACACTCCCGAAATATAAAAAAACATGTTGAAGGATTTCACCCAGAGGTATTGGAGATGTTTAAGCATTATCATTGGCCAGGTAACCTTCGCGAGCTTTCCAATGTTATAGAGAGGGCTGTCTTACTTACTGAAGACAAAATAATTCAAAAAGACAGTATAAAATTGGGGAAGGATAACTATACTGAGCTTCCTAAAAGTATATCTTCGTCTCAATCTTTATTGGATATAGAGAGAAAAACAATAATAGATGCACTAGATAAATCCATGTGGATTCAAAAGCTCGCTGCTAAGAGATTAGGTATATCCAGAAGGGTATTGAATTACAAAATCAAAAAACTAGGTATTAAGCATCCACGGTGGAGAAAAAATGTCTAACCCAACTTTGTCGTTTTTTGCCTGAAATTGTCCTAAATTGAGGAAACTGAAACATAAATGGGAAATTTAGGGTCAAATCTACAATTCACACTTAATCTCATCTATTTCCTTTGCGTATTTTCTTGACTTTTTCCTTATTTTCTATTTTCTCCTCCAAGAACAACTCCAGCCTTTACATCCTTAAACGGATCTTTCACATAAGAACTAGTCCCATTTTGATTGTATTATTTCTTTCATTTACGCAAAAGGGGAAGTTTTTCCCAAATCACACCCATGTTGACCTATCTTTTTCCCTAGCTATTTTTATCTTATTTTTTGGTTTTGATTCTTCATAGCTGCTGGGTTAAGGATACACTTGACTTTTTTAAAAAAATTAACTAAGTTTAAAATATGTCTAAAAAAGCTAAACTAACAGAAAGTGCTGAAGATTTTTTAGAAGCCATTTATCTTATAGGAAAGACTAAAAAGGTAGTCAGGGTAAAAGATATTGCTCAACACCTGGATGTTAAAATGGCCTCAGTAGTGGTAGGTTTAAAATCTCTGGCTGAAAAAGGATTGGTGGAGCATGAACATTACGGTTATGTTGAATTGACACCCCCAGGTGAAGAAATTGCTAAGAAGACCTTATATCGTCACCAATTGCTTTTTAAATTCTTCCGTGAGGCCTTGGGTTTACCTGCGAAAATAGCAGACAGAGACGCCTGTAGGATAGAACATTACTTGTCACCCGAAGGATTGGAACGAATTTTAAAATTTATTGAGTTTATGGAAAAATGTCCCGAAGGCGCACCTAACTGGCTGACCAATTTTTATTATTTTCTTCAATATGACCAATTTCCCAAAATATGTCTTGAGAAAACCAAATCCTTAATTTCTTTAGAACAACTTGATACTCAAGCTAAAGGTAAAGTCCAAAAGTTAGGTGGTCAGGTAGAATTAAAACAAGAGTTGTTGAAAAAGGGAATTGTACCTGGGGTTATAGTTGCTATTGAAGAAAAAATTCCTGAGGGAATAAAGATAAAGATTAATGAGTCCGTTATTTTTTTAATGCCTGAGGAAGCCAAAGAAGTATTTGTTATCCCTCTTTAGAAATGTGTTCTGATGCAGGACACAATAATCCACGAATTTCCAAAAACCACAGCTGATATACCTCTGGTAGTTGAAACAACACGTGATAACATCGAAAGGAATTAATCTTTAAATCCCTCATAAATACTGACTATTCCTCCTGTCAAATATTTATGTTTAATGTGTTTAAAACCTGCTTTTTGCATCAAATTCATCCACTCTTGTGGTTGATAAAATACTTGAATACTATGTGCTAGATATTTATAGGCTTGTTTATCTCTACTGATAACACTGCCGATTCTGGGCAATAAATATTTTAAGTAAGCGAAATACAGCTTCTTAAAAAATGATAAATATGGATGGGAAAATTCCAAAATTATCACCTTTCCTCCTGTCTTTAATGCCCTGAACATTTCTTTTAAACCAGCAAGGCGGTCAGAAAAATTCCTCACCCCAAAGGCAACCATGATGGCATCAATCTTTTTATCTTTCAAGGGAAGGGAAAGGGCATCTCCACACACAAAAAAAAGTGCGTTATCTTGCCACCGCTTTTTCCCATAAAGAAGCATGGGCTGACAGAAGTCTAGGGCCACAATTTTTCCTTTAAATTTGGTATACCTCACCAACGCTTTGCTCAAGGGTAAAGTGCCAGCACATAAATCCAAGACAAGACCGTTAACATCATTTAGATATTTTACAGTCTGCCACCGCCAGTAATGGTCTATACCCAAACTTAACAAAGAGTTTAAAAAATCATAAAACCGGGTAATACTACTGAATTTTTGCTGAACAAAAGTTTTATCAGTATTAGAGTAATTGATAGTCATTTCTGTTTTTGATACCACAAATCTGTAAAAATGGTCTTGAAAATGGTAACACTTTTCTTCTAAAAATAAAGACCAGGCAGAGTAAATTCGCACTCTCAACTACATTGGCTGCTTCTTTACAAAAACACTTTATATTTTTTCTTTTTATTTAACAAAGATAGAGCCTATAAAACGGTGGAATTGCTTCATGAACTTTGATCCTATCCTGATTTTGAAAAACCCAAAATCCGCGATTGATTTTTGGATACCTGTCTGCCCCCGCCTGCCGTCGGGCAGGGAACAGGCAGGAAGGTATTTTTAACGCGGATTTTGTCTCATAAAGGCACTTCTTTAAAAAGCTAAAATCCATTATAATGGTAAGTTGTGTTGAAAAAATATTTCCTTTCCTTTTGCACTGGGTTTTTGCTAATTTTCAGTTTTCCTCCCTTTGCCTTCTATCCTTTAGCTTGGATAGCTTTTTTGCCACTTTTTGAAGCCATAAGAGAGATATCTCCTAGTTATGCTTTTAGAATGGGGCTTTTTAGTGGATGTGTGTTTTTTTTAGGCATCTTATACTGGACTGTTCATGCCATGGTTTGTTATGGTGGTGTTTCTTCGCCCTTGAGTTTGCTGGCCCTTTTTTTACTAGTATTTTATCTTGCCCTTTATTTTGGCATTTTTTCCTATTTTATTAAGATATTTTCTATAGAGTTTTCTCCCATACTTATAGCCAGTTTGTGGGTAAGTTTAGAATACATTAGGGCCCACTTTCTTACTGGTTTCCCTTGGGAACTTTTAGGGGATTCTCAATACAACTGGTTATCCTTCATTCAAGTGGCAGATATTGGTGGGGTGTATTTACTTTCTTTCTTGGTAATGTGGGGTAATGCTAGTTTTTTTCAATGTTTAAAAGAAAGAAATAAACAATCTTATTTTGGCCTTTTTATCTTGGGAATTTGTTTAGGAACAATCCTTTTTTATGGCCAAAATCGCCTCTCTTTCTGGGAAAAACAATGCCTTATTTCGCCTAAAAAAATTAACATTGGCGTCATCCAGGGCAATATAGACCAAAATCAGAAATGGGAGCCAGCATTTCAGGCAACTACGGTAAAAATTTATGAACACCTCAGCAGACAAGCCATCAAAAACCATCCTGAATTGCTTATCTGGCCAGAAACCGCCTTGCCTTTTTATTTCCAAGAAAAATCTCCGTGGCAAGAACAGGTATTGACCTTGGCCAGAGATTTAAAAACCCCTATTTTGGCAGGTAGTCCTGCTTATGAAACAAGAGCTGAGGGAATTAAATACTTCAATCGGGCTTATCTCATCAATGAACAGGGAAAAATCACAGGCTATTATGACAAAGTGCACCTTGTGCCCTTTGGAGAATATATCCCATTACGGAAATGGTTACCTTTTCTTTCAGCTATTGCAGTCACGGTGGGTGATTTCTCTTCAGGAAAGGAGATAATGCCGCTTTCCCTCACTGGCCATTATTCCTTCGGTGTGCTCATTTGTTTTGAGAGTATTTTTCCAGAATTAAGTAGGGAGTTAGTTCAAAAACAGGCTCATTTTTTGGTAAATATCACCAACGATGCCTGGTTTGGTCGCACTAGTGCTCCTTATCAGCACCTAGCTATGTTGGTATTGCGAGCAGTGGAAAATAGACGGGCCATTGCCAGGGCAGCTAATACCGGATTTAGCGCCTTTATTGAACCTACAGGTAAAATAATTAAACAAACTAAATTGTTTGAGCAATCTTATATTATAGCCAACTTACCTTTAATAGAGAATAAAACATTTTATACCAACCATGGGGATATATTGGTTTTTTTCTGTTTCTGTGTTATATTTATTTTAGCTATAAAAACTGTAAAAAGGGGGAGTAAATGGAGGAAATTAGTGAAATTCTGAAAGATCTTAATGCCCAGTTTCTTAAACTTGAGGAGTATCTTTGACCTCCCTTCCAAGTTATCTCGTTTAGAAGAAATAAACAAAATTATTGTTAACCATAAAGATTGGCAACAGATAGAAGAAATAAGGCCTTTATTACAAGAAAAAAGCAGTATTGAGGAAACAATCCAGCTTTGGGAAGAGGATAAAAAAGCCTTAGAGGATTTAAATGTGCTTTATGAATTGGCTAAAGAGGAAAAAGACACTCAAATTTTAAAGGAAATAAGTGATGAGATTTCTCAATTAGAAACAAAGATAAAAAAAATAAAATTGCAATGGCTTTTGAATCAACCTACGGATAAACTTAATGCCATAGTGGAAATCCATGCTGGAGCTGGAGGAACAGATGCTCAAGATTGGGCAGAAATCCTTTTACGTATGTATCTCCGCTGGGCAGAAAACATGGGATTTAAGGTAAAATTTTTAGATACCACTAGGGGGGATGAAGCAGGCATAAAAAGTGTAGTCTTTTTAGTAGAGGGTCATTATGCCTATGGTTTTTTAAAAGGTGAAACGGGAGTCCATCGGTTAATCCGGATTTCTCCCTTTGATGCCAGTGGAAGGAGACATACTTCCTTTGCTGCGGTCTCGGTTTATCCTCAGATAAATGAAAGTATCCAGATTAAAATAAAAGAAAAAGATTTAAAAATTGAGACCTTTCGCTCCAGTGGGGCAGGTGGTCAACATGTAAATAAAGTGGAAACAGGAGTGAGGATTACCCATATTCCCACAGGAATTGTGGTTCAATGTCAAGACCAACGATCACAATTTCGCAACAAGGAAGCAGCTTTAATGATTTTAAAATCCCGTCTGTATAATTTAGAACTCCAGAAAAGAGAACAGAAAAAAAAGGAAATATATGTTAATCAAAAAGAAATTGCTTGGGGAAATCAAATTAGAACATACACTTTACATCCTTATAAATTAGTTAAAGACCATCGGACTCAATTGGAAGTTCCCCAGATAGAGGAAGTTTTAAATGGAAAAATAGATAATTTTATTGAGGCCTATCTTTTACATAAAAAATAATTAAATTTCACTAACATATTTTGCAATCAAATCACCCACTTCAGAAGTAGACATACCCATTTTCCCAGCCGAAAGGCTTTTTATGTCTTTTTTAAGGGCTTTCATTACTGCCTGTTCCACATCAGCCGCCGCCCTTTCTTCCCCTAAGGTTTCTAACATCATCTGTCCTGCACAGATAGCGGCCAAGGGATTGATCATGTTTTTTCCTGCATATTTAGGTGCTGAACCCCCTATTGGTTCAAACATAGATACTCCCTCAGGGTTAATATTTGCTCCTGCCGCTATACCCATACCTCCTTGGATTATAGCTCCCAAATCAGTAATAATGTCACCAAACATATTATCAGTAACAATGACATCAAACCACTCTGGATTTTTTACCATCCACATGCAAGTGGCATCTACGTGGGCATATTGAATTTTAATATCTGTATATTCTTGAGCTAGTTCATGGAAGGTGCGTTCCCATAAGTCAAAGGCATAAGTTAACACATTGGTCTTTCCACAAAGTAATAATTCCTTCTTTTTATTCCGTTTGCGGCAATATTCAAAGGCGTATCGCAAACACCGTTCTACCCCTTTTCGGGTGTTAATGGATTCTTGAATGGCTATTTCATCAGGTGTCCCCTTCTTAAGAAATCCGCCAGCTCCAGTATAAAGACCCTCAGTGTTTTCTCGAATCACTACAAAGTCTATATCAGCAGGCCCTTTATCCTTTAAAGGGGTATAAACTCCCTCATAAAGTTTAACAGGTCTAAGATTAATATATTGGTCTAAAGCAAAACGAAGCTTTAACAAAATACCCTTTTCTAATATTCCAGGTTTTACATCAGGGTGGCCAATCGCCCCTAAATAAATAGCATCTTTTTTAGATAACTCATTCAAGGCAGAATCTGGTAAGGTTTCTCCAGTTCTTTTATAACGTTCACCCCCAAAATCAAACTCTTCTAACTCTAACTTAAAACCGTGTTTGACTGAAACTGCCTCCAATACCTTCACTCCTTCACGAATTACCTCAGGACCAGTGCCATCGCCAGGTATGACCGCTATCTGGTAAGTCTTGGCCATTTTCCTCTCCTTTTAAAAATTTAATGGCCATTATACGTAAATTTATCCTCATGGGCAAGTATTTTGTCCTATCTATCCTGCCCCATATTCCCAAAACAGGAGTAACTTTAAAATAAAACCCACAAATGGAGTAAAATAGTGAAGTTAACCTCAATTAAAATAGAATAAAAAATGGGCTCGCCTGTGGGCAGGCCCGCCTGCCGTCGGGCAGGTCGGAATTTTATCCAAAAATCAATAGCGGATTTTGAGTATCCCAGGGCCACGTCAAAGTCAAGCCATAAGTAATTTAACAAAAAGAACAAACGTTTAAATATGGTCTAAAAAATCCAAATTTCAAAATCCAAATGCCAAATGAAATCCAAATGTCTTAATGCCAAAACATTAAATCAGTGAGTAGTGAAATAGTGAGGGAATGAAATAGCCAAATGTAGTGGAATTGGGGTCAAACCTACAAAATACAGTTAAGAAAATAGAAAACGGAAAACAGAAATTCCCAATTCCCATTTCCCAATTCCCATTTCCCAATTTCCAATTCCCATTTCCAACGTGCCAACTTGCTAACGTGTAAACTTGCCAACTTTCCAACTTGCAACTTTGTAATGCCTCAATCAAAAAGAAGACTAGAATTGACTAGAGACTAAGGACTAGGGACTAAGGACTAAGGACTAAGGACTAGGGACTAAGCACGTCTCATCGTTCTAACGTGCTAACGTTCCAATTTAACAGAAGGCGATTTTGCATTTTTCAATTTGCATTCTGCATTGAGTCATTGCGCTTAACATTTGGATCTCCGTTAAAATTACTTTGACGAAGTCCTATTTTGAGTATCCCCAAACTACTTGAATTTTTCTCCAAGAAATGTTAGACAAATAAAGTGTGGTGGGTGTAGCTCAGCGGTTAGAGCACTGGGCTGTGGCCCCAGGTGTCGGGGGTTCAAATCCCCTCACCCACCCCAGTGAAATTAAGCATTTTGTGAATCCGAGGCAGTTGAAAAATTCCTCACCCTATCACGGACCACAGAGGAAAAGTTCTTCATAGCGAAATAACTCTAAGAGAAAGAGTGAAAGTGGGTTAGTGGGTACTACAAATTGAATTCTTCAATTTACTAAAACTGGAATCAATAATTTAATGAATCAGCCATTATGAGTTAGCCTTCAAAGATAATCTCTGCTTGAAATTTCCAAATAGGTGTGGTAAGTAAAATCAAAAGTTTGGAGAATACCTAGGATGCGGAAGTCAGAGATTAAACGGAAAACTACCGAAACAGAAATAGAGCTATGTTTGAATCTGGATGGCTCAGGACAAACCAAAATCTCTTCAGGTATTCCTTTTTTTGACCACATGCTTTGTCTTTTTTGTGTGCATGGCCTATTTGATTTAACACTTACTGCCAGAGGAGATTTAGAGGTAGATGCACATCATGTAATAGAGGATATTGGCATTTGCCTGGGACAAGCCATAAAGGAGGCCTTAGGGAAGAAAGAAGGTATTAATCGCTATGGACAGGCATCTGTTCCTATGGATGAATCTTTAGCTCAGGTATTTATAGACCTATCAGGGCGGCCTTTTTTCTTCTATCAAGGTCCTCCTTTAGTAGGTCAATTAGGACAGTTTGATCTAGAATTAACAGCGGAATTTTTCAGGGCCTTAAGCAATGAAGCAAAGATGAATCTCCATATCCATCTTCTTTATGGAGAAAATAAACATCATTGTGCTGAAGCCATTTTCAAGGCATGCGGCCGTAGTTTAAGACAGGCTGTATGCCTTGATCCACGTCGTTTAAACATTCCTTCTTCTAAAGGAGTATTATAAGATTGATTATTATTCCAGCCATTGATTTGAAAGATGGTAAGTGTGTCCGTTTACGCCAAGGGAAGGAAGGAACAGAAACTGTCTTTCATCAAGACCCAGTGGCTATGGCCTGTTACTGGGAAAGCTGTGGGGCAAAGAGGCTGCATGTAATTGATTTAGATGGGGCCTTTCTAAAAAGGCCATATCATGTAGAAATAGTGAAGGAAATGGCCAAAGCAATTTCTATCCCGGTGCAAGTGGGAGGTGGAATCAGAACCATTGAACACATTGAAGCATATTTAAAAGCAGGGATAAGGTGGGTAATTTTAGGCACTCTGGCCTTGAATGATGAAGAAAATTTTAGAAAAATTTGTGAACAATTTCCAGGACGGATTATTCTGGCCCTAGATGCCCAAAACGGAAAGGTGGCAGTAGAAGGCTGGAAGAAGGTTACTAATATAGAAGCCTTTGCCTTTGCTCAAAAGGCACAAAAATTAGGAGTAGTAGGTATTAATTATACCGACATCAGTCGAGATGGTATGGAAGTAGGCCCAAATTTTGAGGCACTTAGTATTTTGTTAAAAAAGGTAGAAGTGCCAGTTTATGTAGCAGGAGGTGTGGCCAAAATAGAAGATATTAAACGGCTTCTTTTTTTTAAAACTCATGGTTTAGCAGGTATAATTATTGGTCGTGCCCTTTATAGTGGTAAAATAGACTTCAGGCAGGCAATGGAGGTAACAAAGAAAAATGGAAGACAGCTTGACCTATGAAAAGGCTGGGGTTAGTCTAAAAAGAGCAGATGAGGCGGTAAGCCGTATCAAGGCATTGGTAAAAAAGACACACCAAAGTAGTGTCCTTTATGACATTGGCCATTTTGCTGGTTTCTTTGCTATTTCTCAAGATAGGTATAAAGATCCTGTACTTGTTTCTTCTACTGATGGTGTAGGAACAAAATTAAAAATTGCCTTTATGATGGATAAACATGACACAGTAGGCATTGATTTGGTGGCTATGTGCGTGAATGATATAGTAGTTCATGGAGCTAGACCTCTTTTCTTTTTAGATTATATTGCTACTAGTTACCTTGCTCCAGAAAAAGTAGAAGAAATAATAAAAGGTATAGTTGAAGGTTGTTGTCAAGCAGGATGTGCATTAATCGGAGGAGAAACAGCAGAAATGCCTGATTTTTATACCCCAGGAGAATATGACCTGGCGGGTTTCATAGTGGGAATGGTAGAAAGAGAGAAGATTATCGATGGTTCTGGGATTTCTGTAGGTGATCAGTTAATAGGAGTAGCCTCTTCAGGTTTACATAGCAATGGTTATTCCTTAGTGCGAAAGCTGTTTTTTGAAGAATTGAAATGGCCCTGTGATAAGTATTTAGAAACATGCCAGTGCACTTTGGGTGAGGAACTCCTTAAGCCAACTCGCATTTATGCATCTTCAGTTTTGTGTCTAATTCGAGATTTCCAAATTAGTGGTATGGCCCATATTACAGGTGGTGGGATTCCTGGAAATCTTAAGCGGATTTTACCCAAAGGTTGTAAGGCAATAATTAAAAAAGATAGTTGGGAAATTCCTCCGATTTTTAATATTATAAAGAAGCAAGGTAAGATAGAAGAAAGAGAGATGTTTTCTACTTTTAACTGTGGAATAGGACTTATTTTAGTGGTAAATCCTAAATATACAGAAGAAATCATAGAACGGCTAATGGGTTTGAAAGAACAACCTTTTGTTATAGGAAAAATTTTAGAAAGAAAAGAAAATGAAGAACAAATAGAGTTCGTATGATTTTGGTCAGCGCTTGTTTGATAGGACTTAAATGTAGATACGATGGCACTAATGCCTTTTGTAATGAACTTATGGATTTTTTAAAGGATAAAAACTATTTACCTGTATGTCCTGAGCAGTTAGGAGGTCTTCCTACTCCTCGTGCGCCAGCAGTAATAGTGGGTGGCGATGGCTTTGATGTCCAAAAACTAAAAGCAAGGGTAATAAATGAAGCACAGGAAGATGTAACCTTTAATTTTCTTCAAGGAGCGAAAAAGACTCTAGAACTGGCAGATTTGTTTGGTGTTGAAAGGTGTTATCTTAAGGAAAGGAGCCCTTCTTGTGGAGTAAACTGGGTTTATAAAAAAGAAGGGCTATCTCGGGGATGTGGTGTCACTACAGCCTTGCTTCTAAAAAATGGATATGCAATAATTGGTGTTTAAATCTAGGAGGTTAAAATGAGTTGGAAATGTGAGATTTGTGGCAAAAGACCCTCTGTAGGTCATAATGTAAGCCATGCCAATAATCGGACTAAAAGAAGATGGTTACCAAATGTGCAAAAAGTAAGAGCAGTAGTAAATGGACAGGTAAAGCGCATTCGGGTATGCACTAAGTGTTTAAAGGCCGGGAAGGTAGTGAAACCCAGTGTTAGAAGAGCTACTTAATTTTTTATGATATAAACCGGAACTGGAATACTCTCTTTAACGGTAACTCTACCTTTTTTTTCTAAAGAAGCAATATATTTTTCTACCTCTGCCTCAGCTATATTTAGTTTTTTAGCTAAGTTAGACGAAGAGTAAGGCGATTTTTGCAGATATAAAATTATTTGATGAAGAGAAAATTCATCTTTTATCATTTTTTTAAGTCCTTCACTCAATGTTAAATCTATTTTTTCTCCCTTTTCTCTCTTTTGTTTAAGTTTTACTGCCTGTTTACTAAATGCCATCCTTAATTTAGCTTTTTCTAAAGCCTCCTTTGCTGCCTCAAGCCTTATTTGCAGTGTTTCTTCTTCTATATCCTCACTTTCTCCCAATTTGCCAAGGCCTTTAATCTCATCTATAAATTCAGTCATAAGTTTTACAAACCGTGTGGCCTCTGCTGACGAGGCCCACTCTAAGAGGAGTCTTTTGGGATTTATCCCTATTTCTTTCATTATTTTATGAACAAAAGTTATTACAAATTGGGCTTCATAATTACCTTCCAGGTAATGACATTCACCCAAGTGTCACCCACCTACAAATATTCCATCTGCATGAGATAAAAAACCCTCTATAAGAAATAGGGGGTCTATCCTTCCAGTGCACATGACCCTGATTACCCTAGTATTAGGGGGGTATTGATAGCGAGCTACACCCGCAGAATCGGCTGCTGCATAACAGCACCAATTGCAAAGAAAACATAAAATTTTGGGTTCAAATCCATTATGAGCCACAGCTATTCCTCCTTAAAAGCTGCGATTTGAGCCATTATCTGTTCATCAGTAAATCTTCCCATAGAAATGGCTCTGGTAGGACAATGGGCAGAACATATACCACAACCTTTACAAGAAGCAGTTATGGTTTCGGCCTTCTTTCTTTTATTCACTTTGACAAGTCTAATTGCCTTATAAGGACATAGGCTCTCACAGGTACCACAGCCAATACACTTATCTTTATCCACCCAAGAAACAATAGGTTCAACTTCTACATATCCTTTAGCTAAAACAATAGAGGCCTTAGCTGCAGCAGCTAAGGCTTGAGATATAGTCTCATCAATAGGTTTAGGGAAATGGGCAATCCCAGCATAAAAAATACCATCTACAGATGCTTCTACTGGCCTTAATTTTACATGTGCTTCTAAGAAAAAACCGTCACTACTAAGGGGTGTCTTTAGCAAGGTAGCTAGCTCTTTGTTATCATTAGGCACAATGGCTACGCTTAAAACCAATAAATCAGGATAAATTACTATTTTTTCTTCTAAAATAGGATCTATACCTGTTAGCTTCAATTTATCATGGTCTTGTTCTACATTTGGAGGATTGTTTTTATCATATCTGATAAAAATTATGCCATTTTCTCTTGCCTTCTTATAATAATTTTCTCTAAAACCATAGGCTCTAATATCCCGATAAAATATATACACATTGGCATTGGGATTTATATCTTTTATTTTTAAGGCATTTTTAAGGGCCTGGCTACAGCAAATTTTACTACAATAAGGTCTTTCTTCTGTCCGAGAACCCACACATTGAATCATAACTACGGTATTTAAGTCTTTTTCATTGAGTTCAGCAGTAACTAATTTCTTCTCTAATTCTGTTTGGGTAAGCACTCTATCGTCTTCACCGTAAAGATACTGTTTAGGCAAATATTCATGTCCACCCGTGGCTACAATTATTGCCCCATGTTCAAGTTCCTTTTTCTCTCCATTGGATAACTCAACCACCGTCTTAAAATTACCCACATAACCACTAATTTCTTTTATATTTGCATTGGTAAAAACCTCTACTTTTTTATGTTGAGAAATTTCTTCATTCAGTCTTTCTAGGAGTTCCTTGGGATTATTCCCCTCTAAGGTATAATGGATGTGACGGAGATTCCCACCCAATTCACTTTGTCTTTCTATCAAGTAACATGCAAACCCTTGATTGGCTAAGGTAAGGGCAGCAGTCATCCCTGCTAATCCCCCTCCAATGATAAGGGTGCGTGGTATAACTGGTACTTTTTCTTCCTTAAGAGGTTTGATGTATCTGGCCTTAGCCACTCCCATGCGCACCAATTCTTTTGCCTTTTCTGTTGCTTTTTCCTTTTCATGCATATGCACCCAAGAACATTGGTCTCTGATATTTACAAATTCAAATAAACAACGGTTTAGACCTGCCTCTCTGATGGTTTCTTGAAACAGAGGTTCATGAGTCCTAGGAGTGCAAGCAGCCACTACTACCCGATTTAAGCGGTATTTTTTAATCATTTCCTTGATTCTTTCTTGAGTATCTTGAGAACAACTATATAGATTTTGCTCACTATAAACCACATTTTTTAAAGTAGCAGCATATTTTTGGACTTCAGGCACATTGACTACTCCACCAATATTTATTCCACAATGACAAACAAATACTCCTATTCTTGGTTCTTCTTCTATTTCTATTTCTGGAGGATATTCTTTCTTAACTGTAAGGGCATTTCTTGCTGGAGCAAGTAAACTACAAGCACAACCAACTGCACCAGTTGCCTGGGTGACACTTTCTGGGATGTCCTTTGGTCCTTGAAATGCCCCGGCTACATAAATACCCTCTTTTGTGGTATTTACAGGAGTAAATTCATTTGTTTGAGAAAAACTGTATTTATTCAACCCAATTTTAAACACCCTAGCAAGCTCCAACGCTGTTCGTGGAGCAGCTAGACCCACCGATAAAACCACCATATCAAACTCTTCTTCCACAATCTTTCCGTTTTCTAAACAATACCTTAAGACTAAATCATGGTTTTCTATCTCTCTCACTTGGCCCACACGGGAATGCACAAAACGGATGTGGTATTCATCTTGTGCCCGTTGGATAAATTCCTCAAAACCTTTTCCTTGCGCTCTGATATCCATATAAAAAATAGTAATTTCTAAATCAGGGTCATGTTCTTTAGAAACCACGGCCTCTTTTACAGCATACATACAACAAACTGCTGAGCAATAAGGATGCTTCTGGTCACGAGAACCCACACATTGCAGCCAAGCAATCTTTTTGGGAGGTTTTTTATCCGAAGGCCGTAAAATCTCCCCTTTATAAGGACCAGAGGCACACATAATCC
Organism: Candidatus Desulfofervidus auxilii; assembly: GCF_001577525.1. Taxonomy (GTDB): domain Bacteria; phylum Desulfobacterota; class Desulfofervidia; order Desulfofervidales; family Desulfofervidaceae; genus Desulfofervidus; species Desulfofervidus auxilii. The sequence goes on from NZ_CP013015.1 coordinate 1,661,257, forward strand.
GTTCAAACTCAAGGCTGGTAACCACATTTGGATATTGGGCATAACCATATTGATTAGAAGTATAGACATCACTAACGCTAAAACCTGGGGTTAAAATAATAGCACCTACAGCAATTTCCTCATAGGATGCTGTTTGACTAAAATCTATGGCCTCTGCCTGACAGGTAGGAACACATATCTTACACTCCTGCCTATTTACAAACAAGCAAGCACTAGTGTCTACTACATAAGTGGCAGGAACTGCCTGAGGATAATCAATATGAATACACTTTGTGAGCCCAAGGTTAGCGTTATAAGTATCAAAAACAGGTGTAGGACAATAACTTGCGCAAATACCACAAGCTGTGCACTTTGTTTCATCAATGTATCTTGGTTGTTTCTTAATTTTTACCTTAAAATTTCCTGGTTTCCCTTCAATATTTTCTATTTTAGCGAGGGTAATGATTTTTATATTGGGGTGACCACCTGCCACCACTAGCTTTGGTGAAAGAATTCAGAGAGCACAGTCATTGGTGGGAAATGTCTTATCTAACTCCGCCATAACTCCACCAATACAAGACTTTTCTTCCACCAGATAGACAAAATATCCCACTTCTGCTAAATCTAAAGCAGCTTGAATACCGGCAATACCTCCCCCTACAACCATTACTGCGCCTATCATTTTTCCTTTCTCTACCATTTTTTAGTTAAATACTAGACTTAGCTAATTCTTTTAAATTAACTTCTAATGTTTCAGCCTTTTTATTTAGTATGTTCAAAAGCATCTTCTCTCTGATTTCAAGAGAAAATTTGTCTATTTTTTCTACTGTTTCTTTAAAAGAAGGATGGGCATAATTATCTTCAATCGCCATATTTCTCAAAACGGCCATAATTTCACTGAATTTCACATCTTGAGGACAAACAAAGGAGCAACTTTTACACTGAATACAATGCCAAATAATGTCAGAGCTAAGCACCTGTTTTTTCATTCCCAAAAGAACCATGTGTATTATTTTTCTGGGGTCAAATGCCTCATTTACCCCTTTTACAGGACAGGCTGCAGTGCAAGTTCCACAAGCAAAACAGGCTTTAATACTTTCTCCTCCAAGTTTTCCAGCTACTTGAAACTTAAAATTTGGGTCTAATTGTTCAATTAATATCTCTTCCAAAGTTATACCTCCCTTTTAACTCAATTTCAAAGCCATATCTATCATAGCTGAAAACTGCTCCAGGCTATGATTGGGAATGTATATTCCCTTTTTGGGACAAGTGGCTTGACAAATTCCACATCCTTGACATAAAAACGGATTTGACTCCACAGTCTTTTTTATTTCACCATTTTTTATATATTCAATAAGTGAAAGCGCATTATAAGGACAAGGGTCAATACAATAACCACATCCATCACAATTTTCATCAACGACTTGAGAAACAATAGGGGATAAAAATATCTCATCTTTAGATAGAATTAAAACCCCACGGTTAGCAGCAGCCATAGCCTGAGCAATACTTTCTTCCATAAATTTTGGGCCTTGAGACAAGCCACAGATAAATATGCCTGCCACAGGGGTATCCACCACACTTAAATCCTTTAAGGTTTCTTGAAAGAAACCAAATTCGTCTAAGGGTATATTTAATATCTGTGCTAATTTTTTGTTTTCTGAGGATGGTATGATCGGCAAAGCCAAGGCAAGAATATCTGCATTTATCACAAGCTCTTCTCTTAAGATTGGGTCATACACCTTTACTTTTAACTGTGACCCACCTTCCTCCATTTCTACTTGTGGCTTTTTATCCAAGTCATAACGGATAAATACTATTCCTTTGTTTCTTGCTTTTCGATAAACGTCCTCCCTAAAACCAAAGGTTCTTATATCCCGATAAAGGATATATATATTTATCTCGGGATTTTTTTCTTTCAATTGGATAGCATTTTTCAAAGAATGAGTGCAACAGACCCGACTACAATAAGGCCTATTATCATCTCTTGAACCTACACATTGGATAAAAACTACATTTTTGCTATTTTGTAAAAGTTTATCTCCTTTAGCAATCCTTTCTTCTATCTCTAAAAGACTCAAAACTCGGGAATGTTTTCCATAGAGATAATCTGCTGGTCTATCCTCTTTACCTCCTGTAGCTATAATAATTATTCCATGATGGACTTCCTGATTTCCTGATGGGGTATTTAAGATAGTAGTAAATGCCCCTACCTTGCCTTTGGTCTCAACAATTTCTGTTTTTTTAAACACCTTAATTAAAGGATGTTTTTCCACCTGTTCAATTAATTCTTTTAAAAAGCTTTGAATATTTCTTCCTTGCCAAGAAAAATAAAGTTTTTTGGCTATACCACCTAATTGTTCAGTCCTTTCCACCAGATAAACTTCTATTCCTCTTTTGGCTAAATGTAGTGCCGCTGAAAGTCCGGCAATGCCTCCTCCGATCACTAAACCTTTCTTAAAAACACTAGGTCTTTTTCTGAGTAAAGGTTTTTCTAAAGCAATTTTAGCCACCGCCATTTTGATAATCTCTGTGGCCTTTTCAGTAGCTGCTTCCTGCCAGTCTGCATGGACCCAAGCACATTGTTCACGAATATTAGCTATCTCTATCAAATAAGGATTTAACCCTACCTCTTCTCCAATCTTTTTAAAATGTGTTTCATAAAGTCTGGGGCTGCAGGCAGCGATTACCATGCGGTCTAACTTGAATTCCTTGATTTTTTCCTTTATAAACTGCCTTCCTTCCAAGCTACACAGATTAAAATGTGCTTTAGCACATACTACTTGAGGCAATTGTTTTAAGTCTTCTAATATTTTATCAATCTTAATTATATCACTTATACTACCCTGACACTGGCAAATAAATACACCTAAACGGGGTTCTTGAGAAAAAACAGGTGGATAAGGTTCAATAACCTTTTCAGGGGTTTTTAAAACCAGAGATGCTTCAGCAGCCGCGGCACTAGCCTGAATAGTGGTATCTAAAATATCCTTGGGCTCTTGGAATACACCGCATGTATAAATTCCTGCCCTGGAAGTTTGAACAGGTCTTAACATATCTACAGACACAAAATCATAATGATTAAGAGCAATACCTGTTTTTTGGGCTAATGCTACCATTTTTGGAGAAGGGGAAAAACCTACAGAAAGGACCGCCAAATCAAACTCCTCCTCTTTCAACCCCCCTTCAGGAGAAGCATATCTTACTATCACATTTCCATTTTCAGGACTTTCTAAAATGGCATGAACCCTGGAACGAATAAACCGGACCCCTGCTTCTTTGGCCTTGGTTAAATATTGCTCACCTTTTTTCCCATAGGCCCTTAAATCCATAAAGAAAATACTTCCCTGAATATTTCGTTTTTGGGTTACGATAGCCTCTTTTAAGGCATACATACAACAGACACTGGAGCAATAACCATGATTATTGGTCACATCTCTTGAACCTACACATTGCAGCCAGGCAACTCTTTGAATCTTTTTTCTATCCCAAGGCCTCACCAAATCTCCGAGAGTGGCGATGGAATTTTTTATTAACCGTTCAAATTCCATACTAGTTATAACACTAGGTAATTTGAGGTAATTATAAGCATCATAAATAGAGGCATCAGAAAGCCTGGCTCCGCTGGCCAAAATAATTGCCCCTACATTTAAATGGCGGACTTCTTGAGGAGCATTAAAATCAATAGCTTGAACAGGACAAACCCGTTCGCATTCCTTACACTCACCTTTAGTGAAAAATAAACAATTTTTGGTATCAATCACATATCTATTGGGAAAAACAGAAGCATAAGGCAAGTAAATGGCCTTCCTAGATTGGAGTTTCCTCAGAAAGGGGTCATTTACCTTCACAGGGCATTTAGAAGCACAAATACCACAAGCATTACATTTATTATTTACATATTGCGGACCTTGAATAAGGGTTACCTGAAAGTTCCCTGCTTCTCCCTCTACTTTTTCTACTTGTGTCTGAGTCAAGACTTCTATATTGAAATGATTGATACAGGCAGAGAGTTTGGGATAAATATGACAGTAAAAGCAGGTGGGATATGTTTTAAAAATTTGAGCCATCAAACCACCTAAAAAAGGTGATTTTTCTACCAAGTAAACATAATACCCTGCCTCTGCTAATTCTAAGGCTGCATGAATACCACCTATTCCCGCTCCAATGACCAATATCTTATCCATCTCTCAAGCTTCCTTATATTTAATTTAAAAAATCATTTTTTAAACATCTTATCATGTTTGTCAAGAGAAACTCCCTTGGATATTCCCCAGAATTTAGAAGTCAATCTTTAAAAACATTGATGAATTAAGGATTTTTGGCGTTCAATAAGTGGAATAAGAAAATACCTCAAGGTTAACTTCACTAATCTTTTTAAAAAGTAGAGTTGGTTGAAAGGAAAAAAAATGTCTTAATGTGCATCTGATTTTTTTTTCAACAGCCTGTTAAAATCGAAAAAACAATTTTCATGCTGTGTGTAAGGTCAGTTACTATATTTGACCGTTTTCTTTTAAAGTTATCACAGATTTTGGGAAAGTAAAAATCTTGACTTAGATAAAAAACCATGCTACTTTTTTCTTTGAAAATTCTACATTGGCAGGCGGGGAGGGGTGGCCGAGTGGTTTAAGGCGGCGGTCTTGAAAACCGCTGGGTCCTTAAAAGGGACTCCGCAGGTTCGAATCCTGCTCCCTCCGCCAAATGAGGAGAGATGGCCGAGTGGACGAAGGCGCTCGCCTGCTAAGCGAGTGTGGGGTTAATAGCCTCACCGTGGGTTCGAATCCCACTCTCTCCGCCAATATTCAATTTCTGTGTTTTTGGATTATTGTTTATCATTATAATAGAAAAAATAATAGAAAATTTTAAAAAAATTAAGAAAGCAAAAGGGTCTATCTCTTGACTCCCGTAATCAGGAAATCAAAAGAGAAATTATTTCGGTTGGTTCTCTTAATGCCAGTTTAGTCCACCCTAGAGAAGTCTTTGAACCAGCAGTAAGAAATTTAGCCGCTCAAATAATTTTAGCTCACAATCACCCTTCAGGAGACCCAGAACCATCAGAAGATGACATAACAATCACTAAAAGATTGATAGAAGCTGGTAAAATTATGGGCATAGAAGTAGTTGACCATATTATTGTAGTAAAAAATGGATTTTTTAGTTTTAAAGAAAAAGGCTTACTGGAACAAACTTGAAATATAAAATTGACTTATTTCAAATTATTGTCTAAACTTGAAATAAAAAGGATATTTATTTCAATTTAACGGCGATAATAAATATGCAAAAGTTTGAGGTAGGTATTTATAAAAAATGCTTTCAAGGAAAGGACTATGAGTATCAATATTTTAGTCCTAAATTTATTAATAAACCATTTGAATGGGAGGATAAAAGAATCACTTTATTATTAGAGGAAGCAGTGCGTTTGGTAGGAGAGTTTAATGCCTACTCTTTGTTGGTTCCTGATGTTGATTTTTTTATAAAAATGCATGTAGTTAAAGAAGCAACGCTCTCTAGCAGAATCGAAGGCACAAAGACTGGTGTAGAAGAGGCGATTCTTCCTGAAGAAGAAATAATCCCTGAAAAAAGAGATGATTGGAGAGAGGTGCAGAATTATATCAAGGCAATTCATTACGCAGTCTCAGAGCTTGAGAAGCTCCCTCTTTGTATGAGGTTGATAAAGAACGCTCATAGAATTTTACTTTCCGGAGTGAGAGGGAGGGAAAGGCAACCAGGAGATATAAGAAAAAGCCAGAATTGGATAGGAGGTTCAAGTTTGCAGGATGCTATTTTTATTCCACCGCATCATACAGAAATCCCAGACCTTTTGAAAGATTTAGAGGAATTTTGGCATAATAAAAAGTTAAGTATCCCTACACTGATTAAAGTTGCCTTGACACACTACCAGTTTGAAACTATCCATCCATTTTTGGATGGTAACGGAAGAATTGGTCGTCTTCTTATAACTTTGCAACTTATTGATTATGGGTTTTTAAAAAAACCTTCTCTCTATCTCTCAAGTTTTTTTGAAAGACACAGGGCATCTTATTATGATTCTCTTAATTTAGTCCGAACAAGCAATAACATTGAGCAGTGGTTAAGATTTTTTCTTACAGGGGTTATTACTATTTCTAAAGAAGGGATAGATATTTTTGAAGAGATTATTAAGCTTCGTCAATTATATGAAAGAGAGATTATGAAGTTTGGGCGCCAGGCAAAGCTTGGTCATCGAGCTTTGCTTTTTATGTTTTCTAAACCCATTGTAGACGTGAAAACTATCAAGACGGAACTTGATGTTGCTTTTAATACTGCTAACTCTCTTCTCGGTAAATTTTTAAAAGCAGGACTCGTTAAAGAAATAACCGGCCATTCCCGTAATCGCCTTTTTGTTTTATGGAAGTATTTAGATTTATTTAAAAAGTAATTGTGACAGATAAAAATTTACAATCTGAAATAGAAAAACTAAAAGCCGAAATTGAACGGCTAAAGAAAGAATTAAAGAAAAGAAAAAAGTATGGTTTAGTGGGGGAAGATAAACCAGAAGATGTGGTTAAGATGTGCAGGGAGAAACTTCCAGTTCTAAAAGAGGTAAAAACTAAGGAGATAATTACTGATATTACTGATAAAGAGAAACCGGTAAATTTACTTATTGAAGGAGATAATTATCATGCTCTTTCTGTCTTGAATTATACTCATGTTAAAAAAGTAGATGTGATTTACATTGACCCGCCGTATAATACTGGAAATGATGAGTTTAAATATAATGATGCTTTTAATCATTCTAGTTGGCTTGTTTTTATGAAGAATAGATTAGAAGTAGCGAGGAATTTATTACAAGATAATGGAGTGATTTTTGTTCAGTGTGATGATAACGAACAAGCATACTTAAAAGTCTTAATGGATGAAATTTTTGGTAGAGACAATTTTATAAATACTATTAGTTTGCGAATTAGTCCCCCAGAAGGAGTAAAGACTACCTACATGTATATGCTAGAAACAGACAAAAAATAGAGGTTAAACCTGTTTATGTTAAGGCGGATAAATGGGATACGCATTATGGATCTTACCTCGAGAATATCGAAGAACCAATGGAAAGGGGAGAATAATACCCTTATCTCAAAAATTAAAAGAAGAAGGATTAATAGCTGATCTAGACGATAAAAGATTTACTAAATGGATTATTGATAATTCTAACAGAATATTTCAGTTAATTGATGCTGGAAAATATAAAAATATTAAAAAATACCGGAAAGATAAATTTCAATGGACGGATGATGGAAAAATTATTATTTACAAAGGAAGAAAAGTACATTTTTTGAAAGAAGGTTTAAAAGAGACAGATGATGGGTTAACATTAGATAGATTATTATGTGATTTCTGGAAAGATATTTCTTTTAATAATCTCTTCCAAGAAGGCGGAGTTAGTTTAATTGGAGGCAAAAAACCTGAAAAACTTATTAAAAGAATTCTGGAGATGTTTACTACCAAGGATGATATTATCTTAGATTTCTTTATGGGGACCGGAACTACTTGTGCTGTTGCCCACAAAATGGGTCGTCAATACATTGGAGTTGAGCAGCTCGATTATGGAGAAAATAGCGCAGTTGTTAGGTTGAAAAATGTGATTAACGGCGATCAAACTGGTATTTCAAAAGCAGTTGGTTGGAAAGGAGGTGGCGATTTTGTCTATCTAGAACTCCTAAAATGGAACCAAAATTTTGTTGAGAAAATCCAGAAGGCAAAAACAAAAGAGGAACTTAAAAAGCTTTGGGAGACAATGAAGAAAAAAGCTTTTTTAAGCTACAAGGTCGATGTGAAAACTATTGATGAACATGCAAAGAATTTTGAAGAGTTGTCTATTGAGGATCAGAAAAGATTTTTGCTTGAGTGTTTAGATAAAAACCACCTTTATGTCAATTACAGCGAGATTGATGATGAGGAATATGGGGTAAGTGAGAAGGATAATAAGTTGAATAGGGAGTTTTATGACTATGACTTTTAAACTCTGGAGTGAATTAAATCCAAAAGCAAAAAAAGAATTAAAACCTGATTTTGGTTTAAGGAGTTGGAATTCTTTAAGTAGTGATGAGAAATATAAAATTTGGAAGTGTTTAGAATGGTATTTTTTTGACAAAGATATAAAAACTAAATACGAAGGATATTATCTATCAAGAAAAATCCATTATTATAAATTTTTTGGAGAACCTCCGGAGAATGGGAAAAAGAAGAAAAGAATTTATTTTTCGATAGCGGCTCTTAATCATAAGTATAAAGCTAAGAGCTATGCTAAAAATTTTTTAGAGGATAACACATTAAATTCAGCATGCCATGACTTCTATGAAATTTTTATGAATCAAGACGAAAATGTTGTAATGGAGTTACTCTCTTTATATTCCCTTTTATTAATTCCTGAAAGAGCAAAAGGAACAATACATAAGAAAGAAGGAGAGTCAGAAGAGGAATATAATCAAAGGTTAGAAAATTGGAGGTGGGAAGAATTTGATAAATTTCGCAAAGACTTGAACGAAGTTTTTACTGATTTTGGAATAAATCTTTATTTAACAGGACAAGGTTTTGCACCCCGGCAAGAAGAGAAAATAATTAAGGAAATTTATGAGCCTGTTTTAAATTATTTATCACATTCAAAATGGACAGAGGTTAGTAAAATTTTATCAGATGCATTTGATGAGTATAGAAAAAATACTCCTCAGGGATATAGCAATTGTGTTACGAATGTTATTTCTGCTATTCAAGCATTTTTACAAATTGTAGTTAATGGGAAAACCGGTAAGGGAGAAATTTCTAAATTAATTCCGATCGCTCAAAAGAAGAAACTAATACCTGATGATTTTTTCACGCAGAAGATTTTTGACAATTTAGAATCAGTTTTTGCCAGACAAAGACAAGAAACTGGTATAGCCCATCCTAAGAAACAATATGCCAATGAAAAGAATGCTCGTTTGATGCTAAATTTAGCAATGGTATTTCTTCAACATTGTATACAAAAATAACTATGCTCCACCAAACATTTAATTCAATAAAAGAATCATTTAGACATTATGGCTAAAAATAATTTCCAAAAAGGCGAAATAGTAATTTATAAAACTCCTAAAAATGAGGTTGAGGTTGAGGTGCGATTTGAAAAAGAAACTGTTTGGTTAAGGCAGGATGAAATTGCTCGTCTCTATGGCAAAGAGCGTTCTGTTATTACGAAGCATATTAATAATATTTTTAGAGATAAAGAAGTGGATAAAAAAAGCAATGTGCAAAAATTGCACATTGCTGGTTCTGATAAACCGGTTGCTTTTTATAGTTTAGATGTAATTTTAGCGGTTGGGTATAGGACCAATTCAGCAAGGGCTATCCATTTTAGAAAATGGGCAACCAATGTTTTGAAAAGATATTTATTAAAAGGATATGCCATAAACAAAAAGCGCCTTTTGCAGACGCGGAGTAGGTTAAAAGAATTACAAAGTGCAATTGACTTTCTGCAAAAGAAATCTAAATATCAACTTTTAACTGGTCAGGAAAAAGAAATATTAGATTTACTTGCCAATTATTCTAAAACCTTAAGTCTTCTTGAGCAGTATGACAAAGGTAGAATAAAATTAGTAAAAAAATCCAAGGCGGAATTTGTTTTAGAATATGAAGAAGCAAAAAGGATTATTAAAGAAATAAAAAAAGATTTAATAAGTAAAAAAGAAGCAAGTGATTTATTTGGTCAAGATAACGAAGGAAGATTAGCAGGAATTATAAAAAATATTTATCAAACATTTAAAGGCAAAGAATTATATCCATCACTGGAAGAAAAGGCTGCCCACCTTTTGTATTTTATTGTAAAAGATCATCCTTTTATTGACGGAAATAAACGCATCGCCTCTTTTTTATTTGTTTATTTTCTGGATAAAAATAATTTTCTTTATAAAGAAAACCGCGAAAGAAAAATCAATGACAATGCTTTAACTGCTTTAACTCTTTTAATTGCGGTTAGCGAGCCAAAAGATAAGGATATTTTAATTAAAATCATTACAAATTTAATTAGTTAAAGATTATGCTTTATGAAACTCTTAATGCCTTAAAAGAATCTTTTGGGCCAGATTATTTTACCAGTCGCGTAGATGATGGGATAGCACAGAACCTTAATCCGAAGTTTGAATTGCGGGAATATCAAAAAGAAGCCTTGGGTCGGTTTGATTTTTATTTTTCTGAATATCAAAAAAGGCAATGGCCGGCTCACTTACTTTTCCATATGGCGACCGGAAGTGGAAAGACGCTTATAATGAAAAGTTTTTCCAAGTTTTTGATTTTGACGAAGGCAGGCCATTTGAGCCAGATTTCATAATGATTTTGAAGAAAAGGAACAAGGTTATTAGTATTTATCAGATTTTTATTGAACCTAAAGGGGTTGGACATATGATATGAATAAGCGATTTGAATTATCACAAGAGGGTTGGAAACAAAAATTTTTACTTGAGATAGAAAATAAGGCGGATACGGATTTGAAATTTGAGAATAAGTACTTTAAACTAATGGGATTGCCGTTCTATAATAAAACATTAGAAAAAGAATTTGAGGAGGCATTAGAAAATAAGATATTAAAATAGGTTCGAATTTTTTCCAACAGACACCGCCATTTTTTAATCTATGACTCCTATTAAATCGTAATCATTAGCATCTGTAATTTTTACCTTTTTTATCTCACCTAAAGAAAATGCTCCTTTAGTAATATAAACCTGACCATCTATCTCTGGTGCTTGCCATGGTGTTCGTCCCATTCCCACACAATCTTCTTCTAATTTTTCAATAAAAACAGGTTGTTCCTTACCAATGTAATTTTTGTGCTTTTTACGCACTATTTGTTTTTGAAGCTCCATCACTTCTTGATACCTCTGTTCTTTCATTCCCTCAGGCACTCTATCTTCCCATTTAAAGGCCTGTGTTCCCTCTTCAGGAGAATATTTGAATACACCCAGATGGTCAAATTCTATTTCTTTAAGAAAAGAAAGGAGTTTTTTAAAGGCTACTTGGGTCTCGTTAGGGAACCCCACCATTACCGTGGTGCGCAATTTTACTTCTGGTAGCTCTTCTCTCAATTGAATCAAGGTTTGCCTTATTTCCTTTTCAGTCATGCCTCGTCCCATAGCCTTCAACACCTTAGTATCTATATGTTGAATAGGAATATCCAGATAAGGAGTGAGGTGTTGGCAGGTAGAAAAGACCTCTATCAACGGAGGAATATGCTTAGGGTGGGTATAAAGAACCCTTAGCCAGGTAACACCTGTTTTTTCAAGTTGCTGAATTAATTTAGATAAACACGGTTTTCCGTAAATATCTATTCCATAAGCAGTGGTTTCTTGGGCTACCAGAATTACTTCCTTTATTCCTTGGGCAACTAATAATTCTACTTCCTCATAAACATCCTCTATGGGTCTACTTTTTAACCTCCCTCTTATGACTGGGATGGTACAAAAGGTGCAATGATTGGAACACCCCTCCGCAATCTTGACATAAGCAGTAAAAGGATTTGAAGGCAGACGTTTTAGATAGTGCTCTTGCTGCCAACCTGAACCTCCTAAGAGCAAACAAGGCAAAAATGGCTGTTTTAACCACTTAGGCAATGTAGCTAAACTTTTAAGCCCAAACCAAGCATCTACTTCAGGGAACAAACTTATTAATTTCTCTCGATAACGCTCTACTAGACATCCAATAACAATCAATTTTTTCCCTGGTTGTTTTTTTTGCGCAAGTTCTAAAATGGCCTCTATGGATTCTTCTATAGCTGGTTTAATAAAAGCACAGGTGCTTAGGAGAAATATTTTGGCCTCTTTTGGTTCTTCCACAATCTCAAAACCTGCTTCATAAAGTAAGGCAGATAAAATCTCGCTATCTACCAAGTTTTTAGGACAGCCTAGGGAGAGAAAGTATACTTTTTGCATCTTACCTTTACAAATATCTTATTGCTATAATAAATATTTTCACATTTTGCAAACTTTTCACCCTTATCCTGACTTTAAGCTTAATGGTAAAGATAAGTTTTGAAAGGATGATGTGGGAACTTGAGGACATTGAAGAATTGGTGTTTATATATCCTAACCATAAGGTTTTGAAGAAAATAACAAGGCTGTCTGAGAAACAAAGAGGCTTTTTGATATCTTTACTTTATCTGCCTACCTGCCTGTGCGTTGCACGCAGACAGGCCAAGGATACAGTTAGACAAACTTACTCTGGATTAAAAAGCAATGGTATTTCTGGAGAAAATAAATTTTTTTGACCTTCTTGGCGAAAATCAGGTAATAGTGAGAAAAGTTAGGCGAAGTTTAAGGTAATTAATTCATTTATAACAAAACTTGCTCTAACCGTTTAAAATCTAGGTATTTTTGCGTAAGTGCTAGCCCTCTTTCTTCTTTTTCTTTTTCTTTAAGACTTACACGGGCAGCAATGTCTCGGACCTTTTGGGCCACTGTATAAGTATCATCTCCCACAAGAATAATGGGAACATTCTTCTGGTCTGCTTTTGAGAGAATAATATTGTTGGGAATGAGATTACCAGTTAGTATCAAACACTTTACCCCTTCTTCAATAGCTACTAATTGAATATCTGCCCTATCACCCCCTACAATTACACCTGGGTTTAGGGAATTACGAAGGTATTCAGTAAACTTGTCTACTTCCATACCTCCTACAAGGTAATTTTGCACAAAGTTATTGGCACCTTGGTATCCTGAAAGTAGTTGTCCTCCTAGTTTCTCATTCAATTCGGACACCTTTACAGCGCTAAGGAAACTATCATAAGGTATGAGACCTAGCACCGGAATCTCTCTTTTTTCTAACCAAGGAACAATTAACTCTGTGATGTCTAGTCTCTGCTCTTCCTTTATATGGTTTAATACTATTCCCCGGAAATCTTCCTTCAATATTTTTTTAATTTCGGTGATATTATCTAAAAAAGACGTTCCTGTGTATTTATCAACAAGGATAAGCTGAGCATTTAATGCCCTTATTATGTCTACTCCAGAAATTCCTAGAAAAGCCCCTTGCCATACTGTTTCTGAGCCGCCTATTATAACTATGTCTTTTCTAGTGGCGATAACTTCAAATGTCTTCTTGACCTCTGACATTAATTCTCCTATCTCTCCTCGCACAGCCTTTACCATTAATTCATAATCTAAAAGAACAGGAGATATATAAGACAAATCATCTTTAAGTCCTAAGCTCTGATAGATAAAATAGGCCAGTCTATCAGTAACGATATCAGTTTCTACCCGGTAAGGAGTAGTTCCAAGTGGTTTGAAGTAACCGACCTTCAATTTTTTTTCCAGAAAATATTTCCCTATTCCTAAGGTAATAAGCCCCTTGCCTGAAAAGGGCACCGTTGATCCAATATAAATTACTTTCATTATTTTCTTCCTCCATATTAACTACTAATTCAAGGCTTAAAAATTTTTCTCTTCTTTTCTTTCTACTGCTGCCTTTAAATATTGATAAGCCCTTTCTGCTTCCTTAACGGCTGTTGGGTCTTCCAAAGTGGTAATGTCTCCTAACTTCTGTCCTGTAATAACTGCCTTAAGTAATCTTCTCATAATCTTTCCACTTCTTGTCTTAGGGACTGTCTCCACAAAAAGAATAATGGCATCTGAGGCCACAATAGGGCCAATGGTCTTTCTTAAGTGCAGTTTCAATTCTGTCTCAAGCTCTGGGCTTGGACTAACTCCCTGTTTAAGCACAGTAAAAATACAGGGCACTTCTCCTTTTAACTTATGTGGTTTTCCGATACAAGCAGACTCCACTACCGTTGGATGCATAAGCATAGCTGACTCTATTTCAGCAGTTCCTACTCGGTGACCTGCAACCTTAAGCACATCATCTGCCCTTCCCAAAACCCATAAGTATCCATCTTGATCCTTTACCGCATAATCGCCTGTGTAAAACCGCCACTGTTTGTTTTTTGTAAATTTTGACCAATAAACATCAATATACCTCTCAGGGTCTTGATATAATGTCGTAAGCATACTTGGCCAGGGAGTAGATATTACAAGATAACCCCTTTCTCCAGGGTTACAAGGGTTTCCATCTACATCCAAGACTTCCATTTTTACGCCAGGTAATGGGAAACCATTTGTTCCTGGTTTAAGGGGAAAGATTTTCCCTAAACCTGGGAAATGTCCTGTCAATATCTGGCCTGTTTCTGTCATCCACCAGGTGCTTGTGGCAACCACATCCTCTCTCCCCAAGTTCTTAAAGTACCAGTGGAATACCTTTGGATTGATAGGTTCTCCTACAGAATGGATAATTCTTAAAGTAGACAAATCGTGTTTTTTTATAAGATCTAATGGGAATTTCATCAACATCCTTATAGCCGTGGGTGTAGTATAAAATACGGTAACCGCATATCTTTCTATAATATCCCACCATCTGTCAGGCCAAGGGTAATCCGGTGCACCTTCATACATGATGGTAGTAGTGCCTGTCATTAGCGGTCCATAAACGATATAAGAATGCCCTGTGACCCACCCAATATCAGCCACACACCAATAAATGTCTTCTTCGTTTATATCAAATATAAGCTTCATAGTAGCACATAACCCCACGGCATAACCACCAATGCTATGTTGAACACCTTTTGGTTTTCCAGTAGTGCCTGATGTATAAAGGATATAAGAGATACTATCTGATTTGAGCCTTTCTGGTTCTATTCTTGCATTTTCGGGAATATCTTTAATAAATTCATGGTGCCAAATATCTTTTATTTCCTTCCAAGGTATACCTGGCCTGTCTGTTCGGTTAACTACAATGACATGTTCTATATTGTGCCCCCGTTTTTCACAAATATTTACAGCTTCATCCACAATCTCTTTTAATGGTTTTACTTTACCCCTTCTATATAGAGCGTCCGCAGTAACAATTATGCGTGAGCCAGCCGCAATTGCTCTTTCAGCTAGAGCCAAGGCACTGAATCCACTGTAGACAATACTATGTGATGCTCCAAGTCTTTGCACTGCCAACATATAAAGGAGAAGTTCGGGAATCATAGGCATATAAAATGTCAAGATTTCATCCTTCTTAACACCCAACTTTTCCCTTAAAGCATAAGCAATGCGGTTTGTCTGCTGATAAAGGTCGTAGTAGGTAAATTTTTTAAGCTCCTTGGGTTTTTTGACTGTTTCATCATAAGGTTCTCCTTCCCAAATCAAGGCCAGTTTGTTCTTTCTCCCTTGCTCAATTTGCCAATCCAAACAGAGATAGGATAAGTTTGTTTCTGCTCCTACAAACCACTTATAAAATGGAGGATTGCTATCATCAAGAACCCTATCCCACTTCTTAAACCAAAAAAGCTTATTTGCCCATTTCTCCCACCAGTTCTCAATAGCCTTCTTATCCTTAATAGTATTTTCATGAAATCTCTGATATTCTTTAATGTCCCACACTTTGTCTTTCCAAGAAGAGGGCACTATGTACTGTCCAAATTCTTCATAAATCCTTTCTTCTGCCATTTTGCTACCTCCTATAAAATTTATTTAAACCTCATCTTCAATTCATACACCTCTTCAGTAACTCTTTTTTCAATCTCAAATCCCATTTTTTCAAACAGATGAAGCATTGGTGTGTTTTCTGGAAGCACTTCTGCCGTGAAGCCCAAAAGTCCCTGTTTTTTTGCTAGATACGTCAGATAAGAGAGAATTTCCCTACCAATTCCTCTATTTTGATAATCATCCCTTACTACAAGAGCCACCTCTGCAGTATGCGTAGTGGGGTCTATGGTATATTGTCCTACTCCTAAAATTTTTTCTTTTCCTTTTTGTTTTATCACAGCTAAAATCACCATTTCTTTGGTATAGTCAATAACAACAAATTCCTGCAAACGTTCATGTGGCATATCTTTTCTCTGAGACATAAACCTATAATATAGACTTTTATCTGATAGAGAATAGAAAAACTCTTTCAATAAAGGCTCATCGGTTAGTTTTACAGGCCTCAAAAAGATTTCAAGTCCGGTTTTAGTAGTTCTATAAGTTTCTAGGTCTTCAGGATATTCCCCTCCTTTTCCAGTTATGTATGCCTGGTCTTTATATATTAGATTTAGTTTTTTTGCTTCCTCAATGAGCCATGGTCTAAATTTTGGATGGGCTATGGCGATTAACTCCATAGCACGTTCTCTGATATTTTTCCCATGTAGATATGCTATTCCATATTCTGTTACCACATAATGAATATCACCTCTATTTAGGGTAACGCCCGCTCCCTCTTTAAGGAAAGGCACTATCCTTGAAAACTTACCATTTTCTGCTGTTGATTGAAGAGTAAGAATTGTTTTACCATTGCGCGCTAAAACAGCACCTCTCATAAAATCGGCCTGTCCTCCTATCCCACTGTAAAATATTTTTCCTATGGATTCTGCACTTGCCTGTCCAGTAAGATCTATCTCCAGAGCACTATTTATGGCAGTCATGTTGTCATGCTGGGCTATAATTAAAGGATTATTTGTATAATCAACGGTTCTGAATTCTATGACAGGATTGTCATGTAAATATTCATAAGTTTCTTTTTTACCCATACAAAAAGTGCCTATTGTCTTTCCCCGATTAATGTTTTTTTTCGTGTTATCAATAACACCTTTTTGCATCAATTCCACAATTCCATCACTAAGAAGTTCTGTATGGACGCCTAGGTGTTTTTTGTCATAAAGATTAGCCAAAATGGCATTGGGTATACTTCCATATCCCACTTGGATAGTGTCTCCATCCTCAATAAGACTTGAAACATACTTTCCAATTCGCTGAGCAGTTTCAGTATCTGCCTCAGATTTATATTCCAGTATAGGCTCATCATGAGGAATTATAAAATCCACATCTTTAATATGAATAAATCCATCCCCATGCACTCGTGGCATATTTGAATTCACCTGAGCTACAACCAATTTAGCAGTTTCTACAGCAGCCTTAGTAATATCAACACTTATACCTAAGCTCATATAGCCATGTTTATCTGGGGGAGATGTTTGAACTAAAGCTACATCAATAGGTATGACTCCACGATAGAATAAATTAGGAATTTCTGACAGGAATATGGGTGTATAATCGGCAAGTCCTTTATTAACTGCATCTCTAATGTTGTTTCCGATAAAAAAGGAGTTATGGCGAAAATTTTGCTTGAATTTTTCGTCAGTGTAAGGTGCAACGCCAAGGGTCCATACTTGCAACACCTCGGTATCCAATAGAGCCTTTGGATAAGACTTTACATAATTTATAAGAGCACTAACGAGGTATTGAGGCTCACCACACCCTGTCCCCACGAATATTTTATCCCCTGGGTGGATATAGCTAAAAATCTTTTCTTCTGGTGCAAATTTTTCGGGATAAATCTTGTTCATTTGGTTTATTTTGCAATTTTAGTTAAACCCGTTTGAATCATTATTTTTATGGTTAAACTTCACCGGTACTTTTAACTCCATCCGCTGTAATAATTCATTATATAGCATTTTAAAATAATTTTACAAATTTGATTGAATAATTATCACTGTTTTATAAAATGGTTAGAGACATAGTTATCTAGAAAGTGGTCCCGCTTCATCTAATATCAGTGCCATAGCAAAACTCAAAAGTCCAGGGGCAATCCAGTCAAATTCTTCCCTTTCTTTTATGGATAATCCCTTTCTTACTTTACCAATCAGGGTTTTGAATTCTTTAAATTCTTCAAGACTAAACACCTTTTGGATAGCGATTTTATTTAAATAAAATTTAATTATTTCCTTTTCTTCTGGGTCTAAGACTTGTTTTTCTATATTTTCCAAAAGCTGATTAAATTTTTTTAAATGTAGCTTCATTTCATGATTTTTTTAAAAAATTATAAAGAATAGTCAAGTACCCAAAATCCGCGATTGATTTTTGGATAAAATTCCAACCTGCCTGCAGGCAGGCGGGCCTGCCCCGACGGCCGTGTCTGCCCCTGCCCGCAGACAGGCGGGGGCAGACAGGTTTGTGGGTTTTCTTTTAAAGTTATCACGGATTTTGGAGTCTTTATCCTGCCTCCAATGTCATTTTTATGTGGGTAAATTTTTTTCAATGACTTTTGAAATAAAAAGGTTGACTTTTTCTTAATACTATGATAATCAGAGGAATAATTTTTCAATGAAAAAGGAGCTAAAGGAGTTTTTTCGTGAGTTTGCCAAGCTGGGTGCATATACTACTCAGATTGGAGTGGCAATTGTATGTGCCACTTTTATTGGGCTTGCAATTGGGTACTATTTGGACAAATGGTTAAAGTTAAATTGGCCATTTCCTCACTTTTTGCTAGTGCTTTTTTTAATCTTTGGAGTAATTGCTGGTTTCAGAAGTGTATTTATTATAATGAAACGCATAGAGCGGGAGGAGAAGAAAAAGGGAATTTGATGTTAGAAGACAATTTTAACAGTATCCCAGCCAATCTAAAAAGGAGAAATTGGATAATTTTGGGTTTTTTACTTCTTGGCTCTGTTCCCTTTCTTTCTTGGCGTTTTAGTATGGGTGTATTGATAGGTGGTGTCTTAGTTAACCTAAACTTCCATTTTTTACATCAGACATTAGTAAAGACCCTTATGGTAACTAAGACAAAGGAAGGTGTGGTTGCAAAGTATTTATTTCGCCTCCTTATAACAGGAATAGTCATTTTAGTGGTGCTTATTAAGAACTGGGTGAATATATTTGGTTTACTATTAGGGCTTTCAGTAGTAGTAATCAATTTAACCTATTTAGCCCTGAAGGAAACAAAGGGAATAGTTTTAAAATAGGAGGTAGCAATGGAACATCCAATTTTGTTTATGACAGTATTATTTGAAAAAATAGGCCTGGGGGCATTCGCCCATCACTACCCTCAGGTCATAAATAGCTGGTTGGCAATGATTATCTTAATTGTCCTTGCTTTCCTAGTAAAACCCAAAATTGATCCCTTTCATCCTCCAAGGTCTCAAGTAATTTGGGAAACAATCATTAAAGGAATAGAAGACTTCACTGTAGATATCACAGGGGAAGAAGGAAGACCCTATTATCCACTTGTAGCGACGCTGTTTATATATATTTTCCTTTGTAATATAATGGGGCTTGCCCCAGGACTTATGGCACCAACCGCAAATTTGAATACCAACCTATCTATGGCTCTAGTATCTGTGATTTTTGCTGAATTTATAGGATTTAAAAAGCATGGGGTGAAATATATCAGGCATTATACAGGTCCTATTCTTCCTCTGGCACCTTTATTTATACCTATTGAAATCATAGGACGTCTTGCCAGAATCCTTTCTTTGACTTTCCGACTTTTTGGAAATATCGTTGCTAAAGAATTAATTATCGGTCTTTTGATTTTCTTAGCCGGTGCCTATTTAGCACCAGTCCCTTTATATTTTTTGTTTATTTTATTATGTTTTATTCAGGCTTTCATATTTTATATGTTGAGTGCCATGTATCTTGCTGGCGCACTTGAAGAAGCACATTAAGCGGAAGAAGGCCGCAGATTATAAAAAATAGAAAGGAGGTGGAAAGATGAGCAGAAATAGAAGAGCAGTTGTTTTGACAGCCATGTTTGTGCTAATGTTATCGAGCTTGGCATTCGCTCAGGAACAAATGAGCGCAGTGGGGCTGAAGTTTTTCATTACCACTGTATTTGTGGCAGGCTTTGGTATCGCTATCGCAGCTTTCGGTGGTTCCCTGGGTCAAGGTTGGGGTCTTCAAAAGAGTGTGGAAGGTATTGCTAGAAATCCAGAGGCCTCAGGTAAAATCACGGTTACCATGTTGATTGGTCTGGCCATGATAGAATCTCTGGTTATTTATACCCTAGTTGTCGAACTGATTCTCCTCTATGCCTATCCTATGGCCAAGCCACTTGCCAAGTTTGTTGGTTTAGAAGTAGGTTAATTTCTTTAAAAGGGGTTGGTGAATTTGCCAACCCCTTTTTCATTTCACAAAAATGTTTGCATCAAGCTCCAAGGTAGTTCTTGCTGAAGACAATGAAAGCATCGCTAAATTACTTTTGCTTATCTTAGAAGACCACAATTTTGAGACAAAATGGGTTTTTTTAGGAAATAAGGTAATCACTGCCTGTCTTGAAAAAATCCCTGATTTAATTATTTTAGACCCAATTCTGCCAGACAAGGACGGTTTCGAGTTATTGAAAGAGGTAAAAAATCATATAATCTTACGTGAAATACCCATTGTTCTCATTTTAAACGAAGACAAACAAAAGGGGCGTTTTTTGCACTTTTCCCCTTTGGATATTTTAGTCAAGCCTGTGAATTTAAATGAACTTTCTTTAAAAATCAAAAATTGGGTTGGGGTTTTAGAAAATCAAAAAACCTTAAAGAAAAAGGCTATGACCGATGCCTTAACAGGCTTACTGAATGACCTTGCCCTAGAAAAGGAGTTGACTATTGCCTGTTATTATGCTGAGAAATTTGGAAAAAACTTTTCTACCCTTATGATTGATATTGATTACTTTACTAAATATAACAACATTTACGGACATCGGTTTGGAGATAGTTTGCTTCAAACTCTGGCTGTTTTCTGGAAAGGTGCCCTCCGTCCTACTGATGCTATATTCCGATATAAGGGTCCATCCTTCGTAGCTATCTTGCAAGATACACCTTTAGAACAAGGGATAAACGCTGCCGAGAGGTTGCGTCGCATCACTTATGAAAGGAGTTTACCCCATCAGCAGGGACTCAACAACGTTGTTACTATTAGTATCGGAGTCACCGCTTTTAAGAAAGGCGATACTCCAGGCATAATCTTACATAGGGCTGCTAGTTACTTAACCAAAGCGAAAAAGTCGGGTAGAAATGTGGTAAAATCAGGAATATAATTCATATCCAGCCACTATTTATTAAATAACCCCCCTTTCCCCCGCCTTCAGGCCCAAGTTCAATAAGATAATCTGCTGCCTTTATAATTTCGGGATGATGTTCGGCAATGATAACCGTATTCCCCTTTTCAATCAGCTTATCCAAAAGAGACAACAAATGGTTTATGTCTTCTAAATGAAGTCCTATGCTGGGTTCATCTAAGATATAAATAGTTTCTCTCTGAGTTCCTGGTATTAATTCTCTAGCTAATTTTAATCTTTGGGCCTCTCCACCAGAAAGGCTAGGGGCAGGTTGACCCAGTTTTAAATACCCTAATCCTACTTCTATCATAGTATAAAGATACTTTTTTATAGAAGGTATATGGCGAAAAAACTCATAGGCTTCTATAACACTCATATCTAAGACTTGGGCTATATTTTTTCCTTTAAATATAATTTCTAAGGTATCCGGATTAAATCGCTTTCCTTGGCAAGCATCACAGGGGATAAAGACATTTGGTAAAATACCCATTTCTATCTTTACTACCCCTTCTCCCTTACAAACCTCACACCTGCCTCCTTTAACATTAAGGCTAAATCTTTCTGCAGTATAACCTCTAGCTCGGGCCTCTGGTATTTGAGCAAACAATTGTCTTATATGAGTAAAAACCCCTGTATAGGTAGCAGGATTAGACTTGGGTGTTTTTCCAATGGGATGAGCATCTATTGAAACTACTTTTTTTATTTTTTCTATTCCTTTTATATCTATCGTGAAATTTACTCCTTTTCCCTGAAGTTTCTGTTTTAATCCCTGATAAAGCACATTGATTATTAAACTAGTTTTGCCACTTCCACTCACACCACAAATGCAGGTAAGACAATTTAAAGGAATGGAAACAGTAATATTTTTAAGATTATGGGCAGCGGCTCCTTCTATCACCAAATAATCTTTTTTCTGTAGATGTTTTTTGCGGGAAAGTTTTTTTCTTCCTGAAAGATACTGACCTGTGAGTGTAGGGCTCTTTTTTAATGCTTCAGAATTGCCTACAAAAACAATTTCTCCACCTTTCTCTCCTGCCCCTGGTCCTAGTTCTATCACATAATCTGCATTTAAGATTACTTCAAGGTCATGTTCTATCACAATTATGGTATTGCCTAATGCCTTTAACAGTCTTAGAGTAGAAATAAGCCTTTTTACTTCCTTAGGATGAAGACCAGTAGTGGGTTCATCCAAGACAAAAATCACATCACTAAGAGTATTTATAACATACAGAGAAAGGATAAGCCTTTGATACTCACCGCTAGATACCTGGGTGATACTCCGGGAAAGGGAAAGATAATTTAAACCTATATTTAATAATTGAGTTATTCTTTTTTCCATTTCTTCTAAGATAGGAGAGGCAATACGTCTTTGCCTAGAAGATAAATTAAGGCCTCTTAAAAAAATCATTAGGTCTTCTAAAGGTAAATTGGAAACAGAGAAGATGTCCTTGCCCCCAATTTTTACTGCTAAGGCTTCTGTTTTTAACCTTTTTCCTTCACAAACAGGACAGATTTTTTCTCCCTTTTTACCCAATCCCTTACAGGCAGGACATGCACCTAAAGGAGAATTGAAAGAAAAAAAGGCAGGAGAAATCTGAGGGAAAAAAAATCCACATTGGGGACAAATAGGGGCCAGTGTAAAAAATAATGTTTTTTTATCAGGGCGTTCTATGGTTAAAATATTTCCCAGTCTGAAGGCCAATTCTACTGAATCCCTAATTCGTCCTTTTATACCCTCCTTAACTATAATGCGGTCAACCATTATTTCTATCCTCTGGCCTTTATCTGGAAACCTCTCTTCAGTCATATCATACACACAGCCATCTATCCTTATTTTGGTAAATCCTTCTTTTAAATATCTTTTCCACCATTGTTTTTTCTTTTTAGGAAAGATGGGAACTAAGAAAGTTAATTTTTCGCCTTTAGGTAAATTTAGAATTTCCTTCACTATTTCAGGCACAGTCCAAGTAAGTAAGGGGAAATTACAGGAAGGACAATGAGGTATGCCAATTTTAGCATAAAGAACTCGTAAAAGGCCATATATCCCTGTCAAAGTCCCTATGGTAGAGCGGGAATTAAATGGGGTTGGATGTTGTTTTAGACCCAATGTGGGTGAAAGACCAGTAATCTCTCTTACCTTTGCCTTTTCAAATCGGGGTAAAAGTCGATTGCCCCCAGGTAGAAGTGTGCTCAAATATCTTCTTTGTCCTTCTTTATATATAATATCAAGGGCTAAACTAGATTTCCCTGAACCACTTACACCCGTGATAGCAATAATCTTTTGCTTTGGGATAGTAATATCAAAACCCTTTAAATTATGTTCGGCGGCACCTTCAATTATAAGCTCAGACATACTTATTTGTCTTCTAAACCTCTCTTTTGCATTCTATGCATACGTAAGGCTTCTCTCATCATTCTAGGAAAACGCTCCATAAACAACACATATTTCCCTATTTCTCTTATAGAAAACACCTTAGAAAGTGCCTTTATTTCTTTTCCCTTTAGCTCTGCAAGTTGTGCATCTATTTCTTTAACTTCCTTTATAAGCTTAGTTAACTCCTCCTCAGGGATAGCCGGATTTTCTACTTTCTCTTTTAAATTCTTTAAAATCTGTCTTCTTTTAACAAGTATTTTTTCTCTCTCATCATCGTATTTTTTCAGGATATTAAACACCTCTGTTGCCCTTTCCCCTTCTAAATTAAACTCTTGCATTAATTCCCAGTTTCTTAAAGTGATAACCTGTTTTTTGACATCCTTAAACGTCCTAAACGATTCTCCCCAGGAAATACTCATTGTTGCTAAAACACAAATTAATAACATTACTAATTTTTTCATAACTATCCCTCCTTTGTTTTATTTCTTGAACCTCATCTAGTAAAGAAATCCAAGGGTCTGAAATCCCCCTCATAACATCAGCTTCATTTTCTTCTTCAAAATCAAATAAATTAACCTCTTCCCATGTAATATTAGGTGTCCCCCCAACTAATAAAAAAATATCTTCTCTTTCTAATGAAGTCCTTTTATGGACAATAGGTGAAATAAACACCACCATAAGCAATAAAAAAGCCATAGCTATTCCTAACCCAAAACGCCAGTTGAAACCCCATTTAAAAAAAGGAGACTTTATTCCCAGTGTCTTTCTCAATTCTTCTCTTATTTCCTGGCGCAATGATAATTCTTCTTTTTCTATTTCTTCCTTTAAAAGGAATATTCCGTTAGTAATAGCCTCAAATTCAGAGCGACATTTAGGGCAGTGCTTAAGATGGGTATTTAATTCTTCTGGCAACTCCTTTTTTTTCCCCCAATAATTACTCAAGCTCTCCCAAAATTCTTCACATTCCATGTTAATCCTCTCTCAACAATTGTTTTAAATTTCTCACACCAAAATAAAAATTGGTGCGGGCTGTTTCCGGTTTAAAATCGAGGATTTCACTAATTTCATTGAAACTAAGTCCCTGAAACACCCGTAAAATGATTACTTCCTTCTGTCTTGGAGGTAGTAAAGATAATGCCTTTTTTGTCTTTTCTTTTAAATCTCTTTTTATTACTTCTTCCTCAAAAGAAGTAGCTGGTTCCCTATCTGTTTCTAAGGATATAATTGACTTCTTATTCTTTAAATAATCCCTACAAAGATTTAAGATAATTTTAAAAAACCAGCTCCGAAAACGGTTTCTTTGTCTTAGAGAACTTAATCGTTTAAAGGCTTGAATAAAGGCTTTTTGAGTAATATCCTTTGCCTCCTCCCTATCATTTGCTATGGCCCTTGCTAAACAATAGGCTTGGGGTTGATAACGCTTCATCAATCTTTCAAATCCCTTCTCATTTCCTTTTAAAAATTCTGCTATCAATTCTTCATCTGTCATATCTGTTCTATAAATTAGACCATAATAATTATGAAAATGTTTAAAAGATTTTTATAAACATGACAATCACAAAAAGAGATTAGTCATTTATCTTTTTAAAAGACCGTTTATTGGTATAAATTGTCCGTTCAAATACTTGCAAAATTGTATATTTTATAATATTCATTATAATATTTTTTAAATCACAACAGGAGGAAAAAAATGGCAGAGGAAAGAATTTATGAGGAATTTGAGCACTATTTGACACCTCCCTCTTGGAAAGATCGCGTCTGGGAAATTGAAGAATACAAGGCTTTTTATGAAGAAACAATCAAAGACAAAGAAAACCTTGAGAAGTGGTGGGCAAAATGGGCAAATGAGCTTCCCTGGTTCAAGAAGTGGAATAAGGTTCTCGATGATAGCAATCCTCCATTTTATAGATGGTTTGTAGGAGGAGAAACAAATCTAGCTTATCTTTGTTTGGATCGCCATATTGAAGAGGGAAGAAAAAACCAATTGGCCTTGATTTGGGAAGGAGAACCATGGGATGAAATGATTAGAAGACCTAAAGAAATCAGAAAATTTACTTATTATGACCTTTATCGAAGGTCAAATCGTATTGCTTATGCCTTGAAGGAAAAATTGGGGGTAAAAAGGGGTGAGATTTTGACCTTTTATTTACCCATGATTCCTGAACTCCCACTTTACATGCTAGCTGTTCAAAGGTTAGGGGCCAAACATAGCATTGTTTACAGTGGATTCAGCGCCTTTGCCCTAGCTCAAAGGGCCATGGCTGCTGGTTCTCGCATAATTGTTACGGCAGATGCCCTATATAGAAATGGGAAAATAATACCTTTAAAGGAAATTGTGGATGAGGCCATAGAAATATGTGAAGAAAAGGGTCATAAGATAGAGCATGTAATTATGGTCAAAAGAACCAATAGAGCAGCTATACCCTGGATTAAAAAGAGAGATATTTGGCATCACGAGTTTATTAGATATATTTCTGAGAATGCAAGAATTGAACCAGTAAAGTTAGGTTCTGAAGATATGTCCTACATCCTTTACACATCTGGCACAACAGGCGCTCCTAAAGGTGCGCAACACAGTATTGGTGGATATGCAGTGGGGCTTTATACCACTATGAAACTCATATTCGATATAAAGGAAACAGATATTTACTGGTGTGCAGCGGACATAGGTTGGGTAACGGGGCATTCTTATATCGTGTATGGTCCCCTTATAACCGGTACCACAACGCTCATGTATGAAGGAGCACCAACTTATCCTGGGCCGGATAGATGGTGGAACATCATAGAAAGATATGGAGTAAATGTGTTTTATACCTCTCCTACCGCTATTAGAATGTTAATGAAATTCCCATTAGACTATGTGAAAAAACACGATTTATCTACGATAAGAATCTTCCATTCTGTAGGAGAGCCAATCAATCCAGAAGCATTCCGTTGGTATTATAAAAATATAGGTAAGGAAAACATTGTGGCCTCCAGCACCTGGTGGATGACCGAAACAGGCCAGATGTTAACAGGGCATTTTCCAGGCCTGGGAAAAATCTTTCCTTTAAAACCAGGCACAAATGGTTACCCTTTACCTGGTGTAAAGATGGAAGTATTGGATGAAGATGGGAATCCCTGTAAACCTGGAGAAAGAGGTTATTTTGTCATCACCAATCCCTGGCCAGGGATGTTTATGACATTATATCAAGATGACCAGAGATATATTGATGTATATTGGTCAAAGTTTTCTAAAGACAACAAATGGCGCTTTTATACAGGAGATTTTGCAGTTAAAGACCAAGATGGATATTTGTGGGTTTTAGGAAGGGCAGATGATGTGCTTAATATTGCCGGTCATCGTGTTGGCACTGCTGAAGTGGAATCAGCAATGGTCATGCACCCAGCGGTAGCTGAAGCAGCTTGTGTAGGTAAACCTCACGAAATTAAGGGAGAAGTAGCCTTTGTCTTCACTGTGCTTAAACAGGGATTTGTGCCCAGTGATGAGCTTGTAGGAGAACTGAGAAACCACTTAAGAAAGACCATTGGCCCTATAGTGGCATCAGATGCTACTATTCTCTTAGTAGATATGGTACCTAAAACCAGAAGTGGAAAAATCATGAGGAGATTGTTAAAAGCGGTGATCACTGGTCAAAAACTAGGAGACGTTACCACTTTAGAAGATGAAAGTGCTATTAAAGAGGCAGAAAAGGCCTATGAATACCTAAAAACAACCTTGGAGAGAGAAATGGCTTAATAAATTAAAGAGAAAAAGGCCACCTTAAAGGTGGCCTTTAGTATGCTTTAGCTAAGAAATCCTTAAATTTTTTTAAACTTCTTAAACAGTCTTCTAATAATATCTTTTCTTGATTAGAAAAAATACCAGGATCAAGCCACTCAGCTTCAAATTTAATCCTAAAATGATTTAAAAAATTATAAATTTCTTTAAATTCAGTTACTTTTTCTTCACTTAAAATTTTCTTTTCTCTCAAAACATCCAGACGGTCAAAGGTATTAGTTTCCCTTATCTCTTTTAAAAAGGATAAAAATCGCACCCCATGGACAACCATTTCTGAAATCTCTGTTAAATTCAAACCTTTGGCAAAATCTCCAGAAGTTAATAATACCTGATCACGCACAAAACCCAAAGGCAAGTTTATCTTTGAAATATGTTCATATAATAAACTCAATATTTGATCTTTAGGAAAAGCAATCGCCTCTATTTCTTTAAAAATCCTTTCTTCTCCTCCAATTCTTCTCCTATCCAGAAAAGCACAAATTTTATCTACTTCTTTATTTTCTAGCCACTTTTTAAAATGAATATTAAGTTTCTCAACAGAATTCAAAAAAACACTATCTTTGTGAGCAGTAAAACCCGACTTTTTAAATACTTCCCTAAACTGGTTTATAGAAAAATCCCCTTTATATATCAAACAGAGTTTTAAGGGTAATAACCAACTTTGCTCCATCCGTCCTAGTTCTCCTAATCCCATTAAACAACAGGAAGAACATTTTAAAGAAGAAAAAAGTCTACATAAGATGCGGTCAACAAACTCCGAAGTGAGTTTCCTAATTACCATGGGGCTTGCACCTTCATTAAATAATACCTTAATTACTTTATCTATGTTGGTAATTAACTCAGCCAGCCCTGCAATGGCATTTTTTCTCTCTATCTCAGTAACAAAACTAATGAGATTTACCCCTTGAAGAAGGATTAAATCATGTAAGGAAATTACGCCAATTAAACGTCTGTTATCTAAAACACAGAGATGATGGCAATTATATTTAGCCATTTGTAAAAGAGCTTCAAAATAAGAGGCT
Organism: Candidatus Desulfofervidus auxilii; assembly: GCF_001577525.1. Taxonomy (GTDB): domain Bacteria; phylum Desulfobacterota; class Desulfofervidia; order Desulfofervidales; family Desulfofervidaceae; genus Desulfofervidus; species Desulfofervidus auxilii. Next base: position 1,689,254 of record NZ_CP013015.1, read on the forward strand.
TCTTTATCAACTCCCACTATAGAAGTGGTCATAATGTGGCTTATAGGTTTTTTAAAATCAAGGTTTCTAGCAACTACTTTTTGGGTCAAATCTGTTTTTGTCACAATTCCTAAAGGTTTGTTACCTTCATCAATGACCACAATGGAACCCACTTTGTATTTTGCCATCTGTTGGGCAGCAGCAATAATAGAAGTTTCTTTATTGCAGGTTACAGGAGGTTGCTTTATAAGGTCACTCAATTTTACAGTAAGGTGAGACACCAAAGGCTTTTGTTTTCTCAATTGGTGCGCTAGTGGCTTAATTCGGGTCTCAAAATGTTCTTTAAAAATAGAATATTTATCACAGAGTTTTAAAAAAGTTCCTTTAGGAATTAGATAACATACCACATCTTCTATAGCCATGGCCTTGTATCCCTTTTCTCCTTTTATAAGGTTGATACCACCTATGTAATCTCCCTCACTTCTGTATTCCACTCTTTCTCTTTCAATTTTTACGATGCCTGAATAAATTAAATAGAGAAATGAAATTAAAGAAGTTTCCTCCAAAATTGCAGTCCCTTTAGGATAATATTCTATTAAAATCTCTTTTGCCACTTCTTTTATTACTGATTTAGGGAGAAGATTAAAAGGAACCACGGTAACCAAAAATTCTTCAATACGCTGAAGGGGAAGGCTTAAACTCGCTACTCGATGTGGCAAACAAATCTCCTTTTAAACTTTAGCTATTCTTACTAAATCCTTTAGGGTCATATTTTTATCTTCTGCTTCCGTTAATAATTTCTGAAAGAGCATGGCTGTACCTAGCACATCCCCAATAACACTATGTCTATCAAACAAAGGGACTCCTAACTCTTTAGCTACCGCATCCAGTGAAAGGTCATGATTTTGGGGCTCAAGACTATAATTGGCATATGGTTTTTTAATAAAGAGAAATAACTTTAAAACATCAAGAGTAATATTAGGCAACCGAATTCCAAAATAATTTTCCATCTCTTTGTTAATAAACATCAAATCAAAACCTGCTTGATAACCCACAAGTATATCTTGGCCACAGTATTCAATAAATTTTATCAAAATTTCATCTGCTTTGGGTCTATCTTCTACCATGGAAGGAGTAATCCCGTGCACAAAAATAGATGGGGCTGGGATTTCCGCTCTAGGTTGAATTAACTCATAAAACATATCTGAAAGCACTACCCTTCCTTTGGTGATACCTAACGCCCCTATAGCTACAAGTTCTGCTTCTTTCTTCAAACCAGTAGTTTCTGTATCAAACACTACAAATCTAGGGGTTTTAATCCCTATATTAAGCTTTGGAGGTATTGTTTCTAAAATCTCCTTAATATGTAAAGGTAGGCGTCTTTTTGGTTTTTTCTTGGTAAATCTTTTTTTAAAGATTGTCCAAAATGACATGACTTTCCTTTTTAAATTATTGGTGAAAGATAAAATTTCTCCCGCAAAACAGCCTGAAATCTATTAATTGCCTTTAGTGCTCCTTTTAGAAAGCCGTATTCCAATGAACTTAACTCTCTCAGGTCTATTATATTATCAGGAATTCCCTCTCTTCCCACACATTTCAGCTGATGCTGTAGCCGGATGCGCATCAAAAAATCAAAAGCTCCAAGTAAATCTTGGGCATCCTGCTCACTAATTACTCCTTTTTCTTTAAGTTTATTTAAACGCTGCCAAGTATTTTTATCTTCTATGTCTTCCATTAAGGCATAAAGCCGGATGCCATTAACAATTGCAGAAATTCCATAAAGCTTGATATTAAGCAAATTTCTTCCTCCACTTGCCCTTTGAGCAGCAAACCACTCTAAAAAATTGCTTGGGGCATTGATTAGGGCAGTTTGGGCTAAATTCCTAAATATCCCACGCCAGCTTTTTATAGTCTTGACAAAAATGTGATATAAATCCTTTGCTAAGGAAAAATTTCCCCATATTGGTCTCAAATCTGCTATCACTGTTAACCATATAACTGTATTTTCATTCTGATTAATTATCCATTTCTTTAATGCTTTTTCCCATGAAGAGATAGAACGGCACCAGTTAGGCTGATTGGCCATTATCCCTCCTGAGCAAATAGGGTAACCACACTGAAGAAGATAATTTACTGCTTTATCCCCAAAAGAATTAGCTATCTCAATAGGAATATTGCTAAAGACTATTCCGTTATCTTGGTCTGTAATTAAAGTTTGCTCTCTACGCCCTTCACTGCCAAATACTAGCCAACAAAGATGCCCTGATAAATCTTTTATACCTTTTTCTTGAATAAGAGATGAGGTAGTTAATTCTAAAATTTTTCTAATAATATGGTCATGAATTTCAGTAATTAATAAACATAAATGATACATACTTAACCCTGATCTAAGCAAAGAAGCTGCTACCTGCGATGTTTGTTTAAATAGAAAACTTAAACCTTCTAGTGAATTTTGTTCCCCAATTTCCCTAATAAAGGCAATGGGATGAGGAGTGCTCAATAACATCAAGTCATGACTGGAGATCACACCTTTAATTCTTCTTGTTTCATTCACAACAGGCAGGTGGTGAATATCATTTTTCATCATAATCCGTAATGCCTCAAAGGCAATTGTCTCAGTAGAAATAGTTACCACTGGTTTGGACATAATGCTTTCAACAGGTATCTCAGTGCCTAAATTATGGGCCAGAACTTTATTCCGTAAGTCCTTATCAGTGACAATACCCAAAGGAATCTCCTGCTCATCCACCACCACCACAGAACCTATTTTGTTTTTCACCATCATTGAAACTACTTCATGAACCTTTATATCAGCCTTACATATTACAGGTGGACGGGAAACAAGTGAAATTACAGATGAGTTCAAAAGATCCAGATTATGCATCTAAGAATTTTAAAGGGTCTTACCTTTAAAGGCAAGACCCTTCTAGACTAACCAAACGCTCCTGCGCCTAGTAAAAAGATAAATATAATAGTAAAGGCTAAAACCAAAATTAAGGTAATATCTTCCCCTTTCATATTCTCCTCCTACTTGCTTTTAGTAGGCAATACCTTAGCTACACCTACCGGGGCCTTTATCTCTTCTATAACAATATTCTTTTCTACTTCAGCCCGCTGAATCTGTTCATCTGTTATATATGACAACCCTGCCTTAAAGCAAAGTGCCCACATCATAACAATCCCTATTAACCACCAAGTGATTTGCCATGACCAAAGAGGGGGAAAGCCAGCAAAAGAAAAGCCCTTGTTCCCTAAAATAGCCAAAGGTCCGATGGCAAACAGATACCATAAAGGAACACCTATTTTCAAAAACCTTCTCCAATTCCTTTGTGAAGGAGTGGGGCTATCAATACTATCTAACCACTGACGCATCTCTTGTTGTCGATTTTTAATCTCTGGCGAATCTTTTACTCCCAAACCCCTACAGAGATAAGCTACTAATAAGGCTGCAAAAATCCCCCATCCAGCACAGTGAATTGTAAGAGGATATTTAATTATCTTATAAGTGATAAACACAGCAACCATTCCTGCTAATACTCCAAGCGCTGCCCCTATTCCAGGGAATCTAAATCCCCAAATAGTTCCTAAAAGAGGTAAATACATGATGAATCCAAAGGCAGTAGCTAGCCCTCCTAACATAACCAAGGCAGCCTTTGAAGTTAAACCTACAATTAGGGCTACCGCAGTAATTAACACCGCTAATAATCTGGAAGTCCAAATCTGCTCAGCATGACCAGCATTAGGCCTCATAAAACGAAAATAAACATCACGACATATAATCGTAGCACCGGTTCCTACATAAGGAGCAGCTGTGGAATGCATGGCAGCGATGGCACCTATAAACACCAGTCCTAGCCAGAATCCTGGTATATAGTTTTTCATAAGCAAGGGTACCAAGTCAGAATCCTTAGTAATACCTAATACATCGGTAAGAAGCACACCCCCCAATCCCTGAAAAGCAGTAAAAAAGAACAGGGCAAATCCAACTACAAATGTAGATGCAAATGCCTGTTGCCAGGGAAAAGGACGAGGGTTTTTATTGCCAAATTGCCACATGGTAAAAGCTGGTGATGCCTGAATGCCCATCAGGGCAAACATATAGGTAAGGATCATAACCCCAGTCCATATAGTTTTACCTGAAGTAAACTCTATCATGGATGGAATTTCCAAATACTTAGATGGTAATTTAGCTATTTTAGCGCTAAAATCTGACCAGCCACCAAATTGTTTTAGGGTAAATAACCCAATAATAATAATACCTGCTACTAGCAATATACATTGAAGCATTCCCACCCAGGTACTAGCACGTAAACCACCTGCTGCCACATAAAATAACACTACTCCAGCCAGAAATACAGCCCCCCATTCGAAAGGAAATCCTGTTACCCAGTGAAAGAGGGCACCAGCAGCCATAAATTGAACAGCAGAATAGAAACAGGAATAAAGGAAAGCGGTGATAACTACCAACCATCTCATAGCTTCATTTCCAAAATAATAAGCATACATATCCCCAGGGGTGATAAATCCATATCTTTTTCCCAAAAGCCAAACTCGTTTAGCGAAAAAAGTGCCAGTTATAGGAATGGTTAAAACATAAAAAGATGCAAAAGCATAAGGAAGTCCATCCCTCCAGATCAGCCCAGGATGACCAATGAATGTCCATCCACTAAAAGAAGCAGCAGTGGCCGCTAAAAGAAAGGCTATCATAGGAATCTGTCTACCAGCAATAGTATATTGGGCCGTGGTTTTGGCCTTGATAGCCCCTTCTATGCCCCAATAAATACAATAAACAATGTAACCAATAAGTAGTATCCAAACCCACGTCACTCCGCTCATTTTCTCCTCCTTTTCTATTTAGTCTGCTAATGTTGTTAAATCCCCTGGGTCTAAACCTAACTCCTTTGATTTCAATACCCTACGCATAATCTTACCACTGCTGGTCTTAGGTATATTTTTCACAAATTCAATAGATTTAATAATAGCTATTGGACCAAGTTCCTTTTGCACATATTGTCTTAATTCTCTATCTAATTCATCGGTGGGCTTATATCCCTTTTTCAAAACTACAAACACTTTAGCCACTTCCCCTTTAATAGAATCAGGAATACTTATACAAGCTGCTTCAGCTACCGCTGGATGAGAAAAAAAGGCATTTTCTACATCGGCTGTGCCTATACAATGCCCGGCTATCTTCATAATATCGTCAGCACGGCCTTGAATCCAGAAATAACCATCTTCATCTTTTCTGGCCACATCACCTGTAGTGTAAACATTACCAGGAATAATCTCCCAGTATTTTTTATACCCATCTGGGTCACCCCATAAGGTGCGGAACATAGCTGGCCAGGGTCGTTTAATGACTAAAAATCCCCCTTTACCTTGTGGTATAGGATTCCCTTCTCTATCCACAATTTCTACATGAATAGCTGGAAATGGTTTGGCGACAGAACCTGGCTTTAAAAGAGATATGGGGAAAGGAGTAATCATAAACATCCCTGTTTCTGTTTGCCACCAAGTATCCATAATAGGACATCTTTCCCGTCCTACATTTTCATAATACCATAGCCAGGCTTCTGGATTGATGGGCTCTCCTACTGTACCTAACAAACGGAGTGTCTTTAGATGATGACGACGAGGCAACTCAGCCCCAAATCGCATGAGCATTCTAATAGTAGTAGGAGCAGTATAAAGGATATTAACACCAAATTTATCCACAATTTGCCATAATCTGTCTGCTTTAGGACAAAGGGGATGCCCTTCATACATTAATGTGGTGGCACCACATAAAAGGGGACCATAAAGTAGACAACTATGACCCGTTACCCAACCTATATCTGCGGCACACCAATAAATATCCGTCTCCTTCAAGTCAAAAACCCACTTCAAGGTGCGATAGACACCTACCATATAGCCACCATGAACATGCAATACCCCTTTAGGTTCTCCAGTGGTGCCTGAGGTATAAAGAATATAAAGGGGATGTTCGGCGTCCAATATTTCTGTTTCACATTCTTCTGATGCCCCTTCCATTAAATCATCCCACCAAAGGTATCGGCCATCACTCATATCTATTGGTTCCCCTGTTCTTTTTACTACAATCACGTGTTCTACACTAGGACACTCAATAATAGCTTCATCTACCGCCTTTTTAAGATTAATGATCTTGCCATTCCAATAGGCTCCATCACTGGTAACTATTACCCTTGCTTTGGCATCATTAACCCTCTTTTTTAATGCTATAGCACTAAAACCAGAATGAATTACCGTATGAATTACCCCTATCTTAGCACATCCTAGCATAGCAATAGCTGTTTGTAATAAATTGGGCATATAAATAGCCACTCTATCACCTTTCTTTAAACCTAGAGACTTAAGCACACTGGCAAATTGGTTTACACGCCGATAAAGCTCATAATAAGTCAATTTTTTCTTCTCTCCCAGTGGCTCACCTTGCCAGATGATAGCCACCTTATTTTTCCTAAAAGACTTGATATGCCTATCTAGGGCATTATATACAATGTTGCACTTTGCCCCTACAAACCATCTGTAAAATGGAGCATGGCTCTCATCTAAAACCCGATCCCATTTTTTAAACCATTCTAGTTTTTCTGCTGCTTCTTCCCAAAATCCTTCTAAATCTCTTTGCCCTTTTTCTAAAGCCTTCTTATAATCTTTAGGACTTATATTTGCCTCTACTACTATTTCTGGTAAGGGACGGAAGACACGTTCTTCTGATAAAAGGGTCTCTGTAGGTTCTTTGAACCTAAAACTCTCTTCCATAATCAGTCTCCCTTTAAAAAATCTATGGTTAGATCTAATTTAAACCAGCTAAAACAAGAATGTCTAGAGACCGCCAGATAAAAGGACTGTTTTAAAGACAGACGGTTAAAGAATACGGTAAAAGGCAAAAATCAAAATAACTCTTCCAAAATTCAAACACAGTCAAATATATAAGTATATAAGGCAAGCGGTAGTGTGGAGTGCTCGCTCGTGGTTGGAATTTTTTCCAAAAAACAATCGCGGATTTTAGGTTGCCAAAATTATTGAAATTGTGTTTATATTCTGATATAAATTAGAAAAATCTGTTTGGAGGAGGACATGAAAAAGCAGTTTTTGTTCTTTTTATTGGTTTTTGTAGGTATGGGAATGGTTTTGGCATGTGGTCCTGAAATAAGCACTAATGTGCAAACAGCAGGGCCTACTGTACAGCAGGCAGTTACCTATGAAGGGCCAAAGGCCCGAATTGCTGTAGCCAGGTTTAAATGTAAAGCGGCCAAATGCAGCGGGGAAATAGGAGATGGTTTGACTGATATGTTAGCTACTGCTCTTTTCCAGACAGGAAGGTTTGTGGTTTTGGAAAGGGGAGAAGGGTTAGAGGATATTAAAGAAGAACTCAATTTAGGCCAATCAGGGTATGTAAAACAAGAGAAGGCACCTCAAATTGGTCTCATGGAAGGAGCAGATATCCTAGTCATGGGTGCCATCACTGCTTTTGAGCCAAAGGCTTCTGGTATAGGAGGTGGTGGTGTGGTTGTGCCCTTTAAAGTGCCATTTATTGGTGGGGCAACTATAGGCAAAAAGGAAGCATATATTGCTGCTGATATAAGACTGGTAGATGTGAGAACAGGAAGGATAATAAATGCTACTAAGGTGGAAGGTAAGGCTTCTAGTTGGAAAGCAGGAGGAGGGGCTGGGTTCCTAATTGGTTCTGTGGCCTTAGCTGGTGGTTTAGGAGGTTATAAAAATACTCCTATGGAAAAAGCAGTTAGAGTGATGTTAGATAGTGCGGTTCAGGCTATTGCCCAAATGGTGCCTGAAAGTTACTATAGACAAAAATAATAAAATTAGTCCTAATTGTCTTCAGCAACTCCAGGATGCAAACAAAGGGGTTGTAAATCTCAAGATAGTTTCACAGTCCTGGGATTGCTTGACAAGAAAACAAAGAGTGTTAAATTTTGCTTTTATGTTATTTTTCATTATTTTGAGGCAAGGATATGTTTAAATATTATCTTTTTACCCCTGGTCCTACACCTGTGCCTCCCAAGACTTCTTTAGCTATGGCTGCCCCTATTATTCACCATCGCTCTCCCCAATTTGCTACAGTTTTGGCAGAAGTAAAGGAAAATTTAAAATATGTCTTTCAAACTCAAAACGATGTCTTAATTTTGGCCTCTAGTGGAACAGGAGGAATGGAAGGTGTGGTTACTAATACCCTTTCTCCAGGGGATAAGGCATTAGTGGTAAGGGCAGGAAAGTTTGGTGAGCGCTGGGCAGAAATCTGTAAAGCTTATGGAGTAGAAGTTCTTAATATTGATGTTGAATGGGGAAGATGTGTAAAGGCAGAGCAAATTGCTCATGGATTAGACAAAAATCCAGAAATAAAAGCTGTTTTTGTTCAGGCCCATGAGACTTCTACAGGGGTTAAATTTCCTTTGAAAGAAATTGCTGAGGTGGTCAAGAAAAGAGAAACCACTATTTTAGTGGTAGATGCCATATCAGCTCTTGGGGCTATGGAGATAAAAACCGATGAATGGGGTTTGGATGTGGTAGTAGGTGGTTCCCAAAAGGCCTTAATGTTACCTCCTGGCTTGGCCTTTGTTTGCTTGAATGAGAAGGCTTGGAGATTTGTGGAGGAATCCCGTTTACCCAAATATTATTTTGATTTTTCTAAAGAGAAAAAAAGCTTAGAGAAAAATCAAACCGCTTATACCCCTGCGGTTTCTTTAATTATAGGCTTGAGAGAAAATTTGAGGCAGATTAAACAAATAGGTTTGGAAAATATTGTTAAATATCACCAACGTCTTTCTGATGGGGTAAAAATGGCTGTTAAGGCCATGGGACTTTCTATTTTTACTAAGGAAAATCCCTCTGAGGTCCTAACCGCAGTGGAAGCCCCAAAAGGAATTGATGCTCAAATGATTGTAAAAAAATTACGAGAGGAATACGGAATTACCATTGCCGGAGGACAAAGTCAATTAAAAGGAAGAATTTTTCGCATTTCTCATATGGGATATACAGATGAGCATGAAATGGTGATGACTATTGCTGCTTTGGAACGGGTGTTGATTGAGTTAGGTTATGAGCTTATTCCAGGCACAGGCGTAAAGGCAATACAACAAATATTACTTCAAAAATAAGGGAAGAAGTGATGGCTACCTATAAAATACTTATAACTGACAACATTGCTCCTCAGGGGATTGAATTATTAGAAAAAGTGCCTCAATTTGATGTGGAGGTAGCTGTTTCCCTCTCTCCTGAAGAACTTAAGAAAAAAGTAAAAGATGCACATGCTTTAATCATTAGAAGTGCTACTAAAGTAACCTCTGATGTAATTGAAGGAGCAAAAAAACTAAAAGTAATAGGACGAGCCGGTATAGGTTTGGATAATGTGGACGTGAGGGCTGCCACTAAAAAGGGTATTGTGGTCATGAACGCCCCAGAAGGAAATATGGTTACTACCGCCGAGCATACTATAGCCATGCTTATGGCCTTGGCTCGAAATATTCCTCAGGCCACAGCTTCCTTAAAATCGAAAAAATGGGAGAAAAAGAAATTCCAAGGCCGGGAACTTTACCGCAAAATACTAGGTATAATTGGTTTGGGCAGAATAGGTAGTATTGTTGCAGATAGGGCAAATGGATTGAAAATGAAGGTTATTGCCTATGACCCTTTTGTTCGTCCTGAGATGGCTGAAAAAATAGGTGTAGAATTAGTTTCCCTAGAGGAGTTGTATCAAAGGGCTGATTTTATCACCATTCATACCCCGTTGACTCCAGAAACAAAGTATTTAATAAACAAAAAGGCCTTTGCTCAAATGAAGGATGGGGTGATGATTGTAAATTGTGCCCGGGGTGGGATTGTTAAAGAAAAAGACCTATATGAAGCTATTCAAAAAGGAAAGGTAGCTGGGGCAGCCTTAGATGTATTTGAAAAGGAACCACCTCAAGATAATCCTCTTTTAGATTTAGATAGAGTGATTTGCACTCCTCATCTGGGGGCCTCTACTCAAGAGGCACAAACTAATGTAGCCGTAGCCATTGCTGAACAAGTTACTGATTATCTTATTAATGGGGTAGTGCGGAATGCAGTTAATGTTCCTATAATTTCCGAAGAACTCCTTTCTGTTTTAGGCCCTTATCTTACTTTGGCCGAAAAAATAGGGGCCTTTCATGCCCAAGTAGTAAAGGCTCCTATAAAAGAAGTAGAAATAGAATATATTGGAGATGTAGCCAAGACAGATACTAGACCTATTAAAATCGCAGGCCTTAAGGGTCTACTTACACCTATTTTGGGTGAGCAGGTAAATTTTGTCAATGCCGATTTTTTAGCTACTGAAAGAGGTATTCAGGTCAAAGAGTCCAAAAGAGAGATTCCTAGTGATTTTACTAATGTTATTATTGTAAATGTTCACACTGAATCTGGGGAAAAGAAATCTATTACCGGCACCATTTTTGGGAAAAAACAACCTCGGATAGTGCGTTTAGACGGTTTTGCCTTAGAAGCTGTCCCTGAAGGACACATGCTTCTAATTCAAAATGTAGACAGACCAGGTGTAATTGGCAATATAGGCACTATTCTAGGTAGACATCAAATCAATATTGGTCGGATGCACGTTGGTCAAGATGAGATTACAGGCCAGACTTTAATCTTACTCTCTACCAATATTCCTGTTCCTAAACCAGTGCTTGAGGAGATAAAGGAATTACCTCATGTTATATCTGCTATATCATTAGAACTTTGAGGAAAGATAAGATGGAAGAACCTAAAGGTTTTAAGGTAGAAGATAAAAGGCGTATTTTTAAAGAAGATAAAACAGAAAAAGAAAAACAAGAAAAATCACAAGCTACCTCCAAAACTGTGCTTCCTCCAGTAAATTTTTCTACTTTTATAGTGTCTTTGAGTTCTTCTACCTTAGTTCATTTAGGAGAGATACCAGACCCCATTACAGGGAAAAAGGAGAAAAATCTAGATTTGGCTAAACAGACCATAGAAATTCTAGAAATGCTTAAAGAGAAAACAAAAGGTAATCTAGACAATGAGGAGGAAAGTCTTTTAAACAATATCTTATTTGACCTTCGCGTCAAATATGTGAAATTAAAATAAGAGTTTATTTGGGTGCACAATTTATAGTATTTCTGAGGTAATTAAAACAGGATAAACAGGAAAGTCTTAAGTAGAAAATTGATTGGGCAAAGGTGTTAAAATAAAGCCCGGTTGAGGAATAAAATAACGAGGAGAAAATAATGCGCAAATGTAAATTTCCCTTGTGGTCTCTTATCTTAGTAGGAATATGCTCTTTTATTATAGGTATTGTCTGGCTTACCGGAATGCAATTTACCCATAATTTGCCAGCTCGACCAACTACAACAGTAGAAACTAATTCCCTTCCTTCTTTAGCCCCTATGGTAAAGGAAGCTTCTAAAGCAGTAGTGAACATCAGCACAATAAGGGTAATAAAGGGGCCTGGACCGGTATTTAAGTATTTCTTTGGTCCCTTTGGAGAAGAAGACCCATTTAGAGAATTTTTTGAAAGATTTTTCGGAGAGATTCCACAACCTGAAATGAAGCAAAGAAGTTTAGGTTCAGGTTTTATTATTGATAAAGATGGTTATATCTTGACCAATAATCATGTGATAGAAAAAGCTACTAAAATTACAATAAGACTATTAAATCACAAGGAATATAAAGCAGAGATAGTAGGGCGTGACCCTAAGACAGATATTGCTTTATTAAAAATAAATGCCCATAATTTACCTGTCTTGAGTTTGGGTGATTCTGATAAATTACAGGTAGGAGACTGGGTAGTAGCTATAGGTAATCCATTTGGCCTGGGTCATACCGTTACTATAGGAATTATTAGCGCCAAAGAGCGAATTATCGGTGCAGGACCGTATGACCATTTTTTACAGACCGATGCAGCTATTAACCCAGGTAATAGCGGTGGGCCCTTGCTCAACCTGAGAGGTGAGGTGGTGGGTATCAATACAGCTATCGTTGCTCAAGCCCAGGGTATTGGTTTTGCTATTCCTATAAATATGGCTAAAAAGATTGTTCCTCAATTAAAAAAACACCATCGAGTAGTTCGGGGTTGGTTAGGTGTGATGATTCAAGAAGTAACTCCTCAAATAGCTCAAGCCTTAGGAGTAAAAGAACCACAGGGGGCCCTGATAGCGGATGTTACTCCTAATAGTCCGGCGGAAAAAGCAGGACTGAGAAGAGGGGACATAATAATTGAATATAATGGTCATCCTATTAAAGAGATGAATGAACTTCCTAGATTGGTAGCTGTAACTCCAGTGGGAGAAAGGGTAAAAATAAAGGTTTGGCGTGATGGAAAGGAAAAAACTTTTACCGTAACTATTGGAGAGCTTAAAGAGGAAATGGCAGAAGAGCAAGGTGTGGTTCCTAGTGGGTATGATTTAGGAATAGAAGTAACAGAAATTACACCTTCTATAGCTGCTAGACTGGGAATAGATAAAGGAGTGGTGATTTCTAGAGTGAGACCAGGTAGCCTAGCCTATGAAGCAGGACTGAGGAGAGGTGATGTGATTTTAGAAATAAATAAGAAACCTATAATAAAACTTGATGATTATTACCAAGCTATAAAAAGACTAAAGCCAGGAGAATCAGTCCTGTTTTTGGTAAAACGGCAGGAAGGCACTTTATTTATTCCTTTGCAAATACCAAAGGGAGAATAGGCAAGTATTGTTCGTTTTTTTGCACCGGCAAAAATAAACTTAATTCTACATGTCTTAGGTAAATACCCAGATGGGTATCACCAAATTTTTTCTGTGCTTCAAAGAGTGAGCTTATTTGATACCCTTTATTTGAATTTAGCTCCAGAAAAAGGCATTGAATTTACTACTAGTTGTTCAGATTTAGGCTGTGGAGAAGACAATTTGGTATTTGAAGCAGCTAAATTATTTTTTACCAAATTAGATACTCATCAGGGTGTAAAAATCCATTTAGTGAAAAGGATTCCTATTGCCGCGGGATTAGGTGGGGGGAGCAGTGATGCGGCAACCACCTTGTTAGGATTAAATGTTCTTTTTAATAAACCTTTTTCTTCAAATGATTTGTTAGAAATGGCAGAAAAGATTGGTAGTGATATACCCTTTTTTTTATATAAAAAACCCGCTATAGCTATGGGGAGAGGTGAAAAAATTCTCCCCCTCTCTTTTACCCTCCCATTTTGGTATATTATAATTTGCCCCCCAGTCAGGGTCTCAACCGCTTGGGTTTATAATCAAGTAGCGTTGACAAAGAAGGAATTTCAAACTAAAATTGATAAACCTGAGGTAATTATAGAAAATTTATACAATGATTTAGAAAAATGGGTTATAGAAAAAATTCCAGAAGTGGCTCAAGCAAAGGGAATTTTAAAAAAAGCAGGTGCAAAGTATATATCCATGAGTGGAAGCGGTGGTAGTGTATTTGCTGTATTTTATAAAAAACAAGATGCATTAAGGGTAAAGAAAAAACTGAGGCTTCCACAAAGGTGGCAGAGTTTTTTGGTTAAAGGGTTGTAATTTACTGGGGTGTGGCCAAGTGGCAAGGCACGGGACTTTGGATCCCGCATTCGGAGGTTCGAATCCTCCCACCCCAGCCATTTTTTGTCTAAAGAGATGAAAAGTGAAATGAAATTATTCACAGGTAATTCTAATTTCAGTTTAGCCCAAAAAATTGCTGCTTATTTAGACCTTCCATTGGGAAAGGCTTTGGTAAGCACGTTCAGTGATGGTGAAACAAGAGTAGAGATTGGGGAAAATGTCAGAGGAGATGATGTTTTTGTTATTCAGTCTACCTGTCCTCCAGTGGACCACAATTTAATGGAACTTCTCATTATGATAGATGCCTTAAAGAGGGCATCAGCAAGGCGAATTACCGCGGTTATTCCTTATTATGGGTATGCTCGTCAGGATAAAAAGGTCAAGCCCCGAGTGCCTATCTCAGCTAAATTGGTGGCTGATTTAATCACTACCGCCGGGGCAAATCGGGTGCTTTCTATGGATTTACACGTAGGGCAAATCCAAGGATTTTTTAATATTCCAGTGGACCATTTATTTGCTGCTCCAGTAATGTTAGAATACATTAAAACCCACTTTAAAGACCATTTAACTATTGTCTCGCCAGATGCTGGTGGAGTAGAAAGGGCTAGGGCATTTGCCAAACGCTTGGAGGCAGGTTTGGCTATTATTGACAAACGCCGTGATGCTCCTAATTTGGCAGAAGCAGTAAATATTATTGGAGATATAGAAGGAAGGACAGTAGTTATTTTGGATGATATGGTAGATACAGCCGGGACCCTCACTGAAGCCGCACATGTGCTTATGGAACACGGAGCAAATAATGTTTATGCTTGCTGCACCCATGCTGTGCTTTCTGGACCAGCTATAGATAGATTGATAAATTCACCTATAAAAAAATTAGTAGTTACTGATACTATTCCCTTAAAAGAACGGGCGAAAGATTGTGGTAAAATAGAAGTGTTATCTGTAGCACCACTTTTAGGAGAAGCAATTAAACGCATACATGAGGAAACTTCTATCAGTACATTGTTTGTATAAAAACATTTGTGGGGAGTGAATATGGGAGATATTTTATTAAAAGCTCAAATTAGGGAAAAAACAGGTAAAGAAATCTCACGTAAGTTGCGGGCTAAAGGATTGATTCCTGCCATTCTTTATGGTCCTTCTGTTCAACCTATCCCTTTGGCTGTCAATCCAATTGCTGTTTTGAAGGTTTTGGAAAAGGAGCAAAGTGCTTCGTCTTTTTTGGACTTAGAAATAACAGATGGTAAAACTTCGCAAGTCAAAAAGGCCTTAATCAAAGATGTTGACTTCCATCCTACAACCGACCAATTAATACATGTAGATTTCTATCAGATTACCGTGGGTAAGGAGTTAACCCTGGATGTTCCTATTGTTATTGTGGGTAAGGCTAAAGGGACAGAAAAAGGGGGTATTTTAGAGCAAAACCTGAGAGAATTGACTATTTCTTGTCTTCCCAAATTGGTTCCCTCTCATATTGAGGTAGATGTGACGGATTTAGACATTGGAGATTCAATTCACGTGGCCGACATCTCTGTAGATGAAGGGATTAAGATAGAGAACGATCCCCAAGTACCGGTGGTTACTCTAGTGGCTCCTGAGGAAGAAGAGGTGAAGGTTGAAGAAGAGGAAGTAGAGGAAACAGGAGAAGCAGAAACATAAATGTGCCAGAAGAACAAGTTAAAATTTTAGTAGGATTGGGGAATCCTGGGTTAAAATATCAATGGACAAGGCATAATTTTGGTTTTTTGGTTATTGACAAATTAATTTCTGCTTATCCCCTCAAGGAAGAAACACGAAATGGCTTAGTCTGGTGGGGAAAAATTAATATAGCCCACCAGGAAGTTATAGTAGCCAAACCGCTGACCTTTATGAATCTTAGTGGTGAGGCAGTAAGATGGCTAAGTTTTGGTTTTAAAATTCCTCCTTGCCAAGTATTAATTATTCACGATGACCTTGATTTAGATTGGGGAAGAATTAAGTTAGTTAAAGAAGGAGGTCCAGGTGGGCATAAAGGAGTGATATCCATTCAAACATTATTAGGCACTAAAAGGATACCAAGATTAAAGATAGGTATTGGCCGACCGTTTTCAGAATCTACCATTGACTATGTATTAAGTGAGTTTTCACCCAAAGAAAAGGAAGATTTGGGTATCATCCTTAATCAAGCTCAATCAGCCATAGAGACAATATTAAAAGAAGGATTAAATAAGGCCATGTCTATTTTTAATGTAAAAAATTCTTTGCTAAAAGATAATTGATTTTTGAATATTCCCCAAAATTTAGGCGTTAATCTTTAAAAATATTCCTGTCTGCCCCTGCCCGCAGGCAGGCGGGCAGGCAGGTGGGTTTTTTAAAGTTATTACGGTTTTGAGGAACTTACCTTACTTTTCTTTTTCTTGTTAAAAGAAGTGAACAATCTTGTTGCTTTTCTCGGAGAGATAGTTTATAAAACGGCATCATGCAAAGATTCCCAAGAGAAAATTGTGGCATTTTTGGTGTGTATGGTCATCCAGAGGCAAGTAAGCTGACCTACTTTGGTCTTTATGCCTTACAACATAGAGGGCAAGAAAGTGCAGGTATAGTGGTTTCTGATGGAAAAGAAATCCATGAGCATAAAGGTATGGGGCTTGTCCCGGAAGTGTTTGATGAAAGTATATTAAACTCCCTACCTGGACACATTGCTATTGGGCATGTGCGTTATTCTACCACTGGTTTCTCCCTCTTGCGTAATGCCCAACCCTTCGTAGTTTACCATCTAGGAATGACTTTAGCCATTGCTCATAATGGTAATTTAATAAATGCCTATGACTTGCGCAAACAATTGGAAGAAGATGGGGCTATTTTTCAATCTACTATGGATAGTGAAATCATTATTCATCTTTGGGCCCATTATTTTTATTTAGGAATGGAAGAAGGACTAGCAAAGGCGTTAAGTAAAGTAAAAGGCGCTTATTCCTTAGTCCTTATGACCGAAGATACCCTTATCGCTGCTAGAGACCCCAACGGATTCCGTCCTTTGTGTTTAGGTAAGCTAAAAAATGGTGGATATATCATTGCCTCTGAAACCTGTGCCTTAGATTTAATAGAGGCTAAATATATTAGAGATGTAGAACCAGGTGAAATTTTGTTTATCAATGATAAAGGACTGCATTCTATTTATCTGCCTCCAGCCCCACGGCATTCACACTGTATTTTTGAATTGATCTATTTTGCTCGTCCAGATAGCCGCATTTTTGGGCGCAATGTCTATCTTTTTCGCAAAGCCCAGGGAGAAGAACTGGCAAAGGAAACAAAAATAGAAGCAGATCTGGTCATGCCCTTCCCTGACTCTGGTAATTATGTAGCCATTGGTTATGCCCAAGCCGCCAACTTGCCTTTTGAGATTGGCATGATTCGCAACCATTATGTTGGCCGTACCTTTATTCAACCGTCTCCTACAATGCGTGATTTTGGAGTAAAAATAAAGCTCAATCCAGTAAAAGAATTACTCAAAGATAAACGCATTGTTATCTTAGAAGACTCTATTATCCGGGGGACTACCTGCCGGAGTAGGATAAAAACATTGAGGGAAATCGGAGTTAAGGAAATTCACCTTTTGGTAAGTTGCCCACCTCATTGTTTCCCCTGTTACTATGGTATAGATTTTTCCTCTAAGGGTGAATTGATTGCTGCCAGCAAAAGCATTGAAGAAATCAGGAAATTTTTGAATTTGGATAGCTTACACTATTTAAGTATGGATGGTTTACTTAGAGCTTCAGATATTCCCAAACAGCAACTTTGTCTAGCTTGTTTCAATGGTGAGTATCCCATTCTTTTAGAAAGGGAGTTTTCTAAAACCTGGTTAGAAAGGCATGGGGCCTAATAAGATTAGTCATATATTAAAAAGGGCTAAAGAAGTATTACAAATTGAAGCCGAAGGCATCTTGGGTGTGGTGGATAAGCTCGGTTCTAATTTTGCA
This sequence comes from Candidatus Desulfofervidus auxilii, assembly GCF_001577525.1. Classification (GTDB taxonomy): domain Bacteria; phylum Desulfobacterota; class Desulfofervidia; order Desulfofervidales; family Desulfofervidaceae; genus Desulfofervidus; species Desulfofervidus auxilii. Next base: position 1,706,745 of record NZ_CP013015.1, read on the forward strand.
GAGGCAGTAAAAACTATACTTAAGGCAGAAGGACGGGTAATTGTAACTGGTGTAGGAAAATCAGGGATTATTGGCCGAAAAATCGTGGCTACTTTAAATAGCACCGGCACCCCTGCACTTTTTTTACACCCCGTAGAGGCTATGCATGGTGATCTAGGAATGGTAACCCAAAAAGATGTGATTTTAGCTATTTCTAATAGTGGGGAGACCGGAGAAATTACCATTCTTATTCCCAGTTTTAAGCGTTTGGGGGCCCCATTGATTGCATTTACAGAAAATCCTGATTCAACCTTGGGTCGGCATAGTGATATTGTTATAAATACCGGGGTAAAAAGAGAGGCTTGCCCTTTGGGTTTAGCTCCAACAGCCAGTACCACCGCTGTTTTAGCAACTGGAGATGCCTTGGCTGTTGTTTTGTTGGAACAAAGGCGGTTTACTCCTGATGATTTCCGGCGTTTCCATCCTGGAGGCTATTTAGGGAAAAAGTTAAGCTGGAAAGTAAAAAAAATTATGCACAAATCCCAAGAGTTGCCTAAGGTGGGACCAAGGACAAAATTAAAGAATATTCTGCCTAAAATAGGCGAGAATGAAATTCTTTGGGTAGTGGCTAGGGGACGCTTATACGGAATAATAGATGCTAAAACCACAATTAAATTATTTATTAAAAAAAACAAATTGGAAATGTATGTTAAAGACTTGATCAAGCCCATAGAAGTCATAAATCCTGAGACCTCTGTAAACGAGGCCTTAGACAAAATGCGTGAAAAGGAATTGAATGTTCTAGGAATTGTGAATGAAAAAGGACATTTTGTAGGAGCTGTTTTCCTCAAAGATTTATTAAAAAAAGCCACATTTTCCTTTCTTCAGGAGTAATATAAATGTTACCTAAAGGTCTAATTTGTCCTCTATTAATACCTTTTAAAGCAGACGGTCAGATAGATGCCGTGGGCTTAAGACAATTATGGGAGTATGTTAATCCCTTTGTAGCAGGTATTTCTGTAGGAAGCAGTTTTTCTATCGAAGGTGTTTTTCTAAATTATGAAGATAAAAAAGCCTTATTTAAGCTCATTTTGGGATTATGGGAAGGTAATAAACCACTTTACTTTGATATCACTACTTCTGATGAAGCATCTATGCTTGAGTTAGCCCAGTTCAGTGCTGATTTGTTGCGGTCACAGTTTGATGAACTAGTTATAGAGGTATTGCCTTTATGGTATAGAGGTAATCGGGGACTTCCCCAATCCCTTGAAGCACTCCATACCCAAACAGGGGCTGTTTTTTTAGTAGCCAACCATCCTAGATTGGTAAAAACTAAAAAAAAGCCCTTTAAACACTGTAATATTCGCACCGCTGTTTTTAAAAAACTAGCCCGATATGAGTTTATTAAAGGAATGATTTTTCAAGGAGAATTGAACAGATTTTTCAATTATCAAAGGGCATTAGGGGGGAGAAAGAATTTTTATTTTTACGAAGCAGATGAAATCAGTTTTTTGAAACAACCTACTAATGATGGGGTGGTGGCCTTAACAGCTAACCTGGTGCCCCAAATGTGGCACAAGTTAACTACCAAAGTATTAAATTTAAATGAAGGGAAAAAAGAAGAATTAAACGAAACTTTTATTCTAGGAGAAGCACTTAAAGAATTATGTGTCATTTGTCAGAATCATCCTGCCATATTAAAATGGGCCTTAAGAGAAATAGGCATTTTATCGGAAATTTTTACTCCTTTTTCTGGAATTGTCACAGAGAGCGATTTAAATACCCTGAAATCCTGGTTACAAAAATATAAATAAAAAATATGGGGTGATTTTATGTTGGACTTTGTGGATTCCATAGAAACAAAAATAGCTAGCTTGGGTCCTTCAAAAATAGATTCTCCTATTTTGAGTAAGAGAAAGGATGTTTCTAGACATTTTGTAGCAGAAAATGAGCGCATAATGGTAAACATTACCCAGAGTTATATAGAAGAATGTATCAGAAATAAAAAGTCTTTTCTTTCATTTGAGGTAGCTGGACCAAGACAAAAAATCTATTTTGATCCTAGTAAATTAAAGTGTGGCGTGGTTACTTGTGGTGGTCTATGCCCTGGGACTAACGATGTTATTAGGGCCTTAGTGATGGAGTTGTATCATGTCTATGGAGTAAAAAACATTTATGGTTTTCAATATGGTCTGGAAGGATTTATTTCCCGTTATGGGCATCCACTTGTAGAATTGACGCCTGAAAGGGTAGCTAGTATCCATGAATTGGGTGGCACTATCCTGGGTACTTCGCGAGGTGCCCAAGATATAGGAGAAATTGTGGATACTTTAGATCGCTTGAACATTGGCATCTTATTTATGATTGGTGGTGATGGCACTTTAAGAGCAGCGGCTAAAATTTCTGAAGAAGTTTTACATCGGGGCTTGAAGTGCAGTGTGATTGCCATTCCCAAGACTATAGATAACGACATTTATTTAGTAGAAAAAAGTTTTGGTTTTGATACTGCTGTGGAAAAAGCTACTGAGGCCATCCGTGCTGCCCATACAGAAGCAATTGCCGCCTATAATGGTATTGGGCTAGTAAAACTTATGGGAAGATATTCAGGCTTCATTGCTGCATATGCTACCTTGGGCTTAAGGGAGGTAAATTTTACTCTAATTCCAGAAGTAGATTTTGATTTAGAAGGTGAACATGGATTTTTAGAAGCCTTACGTAAACGTTTAAAAAAACGGCGACATGCGGTCATTGTGGTGGCTGAAGGAGCAGGACAGAAATTTTTTGCTGACCAAGACTTAGGAACAGACCCTTCAGGTAATCCTCGTTTAGGAGACATTGGGAAGTTCCTAGTGGAAAAAATTAAAGAATACTTTGTTTCCATCAAGATGCCCATTACCCTTAAATATATTGACCCTAGTTATATAATTCGTAGTCTTCCTGCTAATGCCAATGACCATGTCTATTGTGGTTTTTTGGCCCAAAATGCAGTGCATGCAGGAATGAGAGGGAAAACAGCCATGCTTGTCTCTTGCCGACACAATGTATATGTGCATGTTCCCATTAAGGCGGCGGTCATTAAAAGGAAGATTATAAACCCCAATAGTACCCTTTGGTTTAGTGTTTTGGAAACTACTGGACAACCAAGATTGAAAAACTGAGATGGGTTGTGTAAAAAATCAAAAAGTCTAATTAAGGGTCGCAAAAAGTGGGAGAAAGAGGTAAAATACTTGTCCTGAGATGGGTTGTCAATGGAACAATTAAAGGTAAAAATAGAGGTTTTTGAAGGACCCTTGGATTTGTTGCTTCATTTAGTAAAGAAAAATGAGGTAGATATTTACAACATTCCAATCTCTGTTATCACTGAGCAATATTTAGGATATCTTAAGTTTATGAAATCACTTAATATTGATTTGGCTAGTGAATATCTTGTTTTGGCTGCTACTTTAGTGAACATTAAATCTCGTATGCTATTAGCTTCGCCCAAAGAAGAAGACCCACGTGAGGAGATTACTCAAGCATTGCTTGATTATGTAAAAATAAAAGATATGGCAGACATCTTAGAGCAAAGAGAGGTATTGCATCGGGATGTATTCGCAAGACATGCCATTGAGGACATAGTAGGTGAAAAAGCATTTATATTCCCCTCTATATTTGATTTGTTAGATGCCTTCAAAAAAACTATAGAAAAAACAAAATTACAAAAAACAGTCTCCTTAGAGCTAGAGCCCATCAACATAGAAGAAAAAATGAGAGAAATATTGTCTATTTTAGAAGTAGAATCTGAAGTATTCTTTGAGAGGCTCTTTGATGAAGCCATTACCAAAGAAGAAATGATTGTTACTTTTTTAGCCCTTTTACATCTAGCTAAAGAGGGTGAAGTTATTTTATATCAGGCGTCTCCTAATGCTTCTATTTATATAAAACGCCTTTTACCACCTGAAGAACAAAGGCCCCATTTGGAAGTAGTATGATACGTTGAAAAACAAATTTATGATTTGCTTCATTGAGGAAATACTGTCCTGCTTAGATATTAGAATCAGGGAATATTATGTGGAGCTAAAAAATGCCTAATAAAATTCAACAAGATACAATCATCAAAGAATTCACACAAAAACTAAGGCAACAACTTGGAGATAGATTAAAAGAGGTAATTCTGTTTGGCTCCAGGGCAAGGGGTGATTGGGAGGAAGGATCTGATTATGATTTCTTAATCATTGTGGATAAAAAAACAAAAGAAGTAAGAAATATTGTTTTAGATATAGAAAGTGAATTATTGAATAAAACAAATAAGTTATTATCTTCCTTAATTTCCTCAGAAAAAGAATGGGAAAACTCAAAAAACTTTCCTTTGGGAAGAAATATCTCTAAAGAAGGAATTAGATTGTGAGAGATGAAATAAAAAATATGTTAGAAAAGGCTGAAAGGAAGTTAAAATCGGCAAAAAAATTGTTTGAAATAGGTGAATATGAAGATGCTGTTTCAAGGGCATATTATGCGGTTTTTCATGCCATAAGCGCAGTTTTACTTTCAAAAGGTTTAACCTTTTCAAAACATGCTCAGGTAATAGGGGCTTTTAATAAAGAATTTATAAAAACTGGCGTATTTCCTAAAGATTTTACCAAAATTCTTACTAGATTATATGAAGATAGACAAACAGGTGATTATAGCTATACAGAGTTTCCTGATGAAGAAACTACTGCTCAAGACATTGAGGATGCACAGAGGGTATTATCGGCATGTAAAAAATACTTACTGAAGTTAAAATGAAGATTTCTAATTTTGACTTTAAAATTAATCCACTAAACATAAGATACCTATGAATCTAAAAGCCATTCTTGAAGCCCTGTTGTTTGTTACTGATAAGCCCTTACATTTGGAAAAATTGAAAAAGTTATTATCTCAATGGAGTTTAAAGGAAATTAAACAGGCCCTATCTGAGCTCAAGAATAGTTATCAATCTCCAGACAGAGGGATAGAATTAGTAGAAGTAGCAGGAGGATATCGCCTTCAAACTAAGCCCGATTTTCGTTCTTATATTTTAACCCTCAAGCAGACTTCGCCTTTTCGTCTAAGCCGCTCTGCTTTGGAAACATTGGCCATTATTGCCTACCGTCAGCCTATCACCCGTCGGGAAATTGAAACTATCAAAGGTGTGGATGTTTCTGGGACTTTAAAAATGCTCCTCCGGCTTAATTTGATAAAAATTGCCGGGAGAAAAAAAGGTAGCACTGCCTTAATTTATGCCACTACTTCTCATTTTTTAGAAGTGTTTGGTTTAAAAAAACTTTCTGAATTACCTCAATTAACAGATTTTTCTTAATGAAGCAGAGATTACAAAAGGTTCTTTCTAGGGCAGGAATTACTTCTAGGCGCAAGGCTGAAAAATTGATCCTTGCAGGCCAGGTGAAGGTAGATGGTAAAGTAATTAAGGAATTAGGAACAAAGGTTGACCCAGAAACACAATTTATTGAAGTAGATGGTTGCCCTCTTGAAATTCCCCCTTTAGTCTATCTCATGCTTTATAAGCCCCGTAATTACTTGACTACCCTTTCTGACCCCTTAGGTCGTCCTAAAGTAACAGATTTGTTGAAAAATTTGTCCACGCGGGTTTTTCCTGTGGGACGACTTGATTTTGATGCCGAGGGTCTTTTACTTTTAACTAATGATGGGGAATTTGCTAATTTGCTTATCCATCCTCGTTATAAAGTACCCAAGACATATTTGGTTAAGATAAAGGGAATTCCTACGCATAATGTTTTAAAAAAATTCAAAGAAGGCATAAAACTGGAAGACGGGAAAACACTACCTGCCCAGGTAAGGGTCATTCGCACTTTGAAAAATAATACCTGGCTAGAACTTACTATTTGGGAAGGACGTTATCGTCAAGTTAAACGCATGTGTGCCGCTATAGGACATCCTGTTTTTCGTTTAAAACGCATTAGGATAGGACCTTTAAGTTTGGGCCATCTAAGGCCAGGAGAATATCGTTTCCTCACCCCAAAGGAAATCAATAGCTTAAAAGCTATGGCAAGCAGACAGAGTGGGAGTCCATAACAGATTCCAATTCTATTAATTTATCAGGTTTACCCAGCACGATGAGAATATCACCACAAGAAATTGTTGTTTGTGGGGATGGGTTAAAAATCATTTCTCCAGAAGCCTTTCTAATGGCTATTACAATTACATCAAATTTTTGTCTTAATCCTGATTCTTTCAAGCTTACATCCTTTATTTTTGCCTCTTTCCCAATAGGTATCTCTTCCATTTGTAATTCAATACCTCGATGAACTGTTAATTCTATAAAATCAGTGACCAATGGGTGAGTAATGGTTTGAACAATCTTTCTCGCTCCTATTTCATAAGGTGAAATAACGGTATTTGCTCCTGCCCTAAACATCTTTTTTACTGCTCCTTCTTCTGCTGCCCTAGAGATAATTTTCAAAGAAGGATTTAATCCCCGTGCAGTTAAAATGATATAAACATTATCTGCGTCAGACCCAACCACGGTAATTAAACCTAAAGCATTTTTTGCTCCTGCTTTGACTAAAGCCTCTTCTTTGGTAGCATCTTCTTGAATATAAAGAAAACCATGTTCTTCTACCTCCTGTAATAATTGGGAATCTCTTTCTATAATAACAAAGGGGACCTTATGCTCCTGCAGTTGTTTACAAACATATTGTCCTATCCGACCGTAACCACAAATAATATAGTGATTTTTTAAAGCACTTATTTTTTTCTCCATGGCCTTCCTCCCCAGAAGAAGTTTTAAACGACCCTCAAACATGACTTGCGCTATACTCCCAAATAAGTAGAGGACTGTTCCTACGCCTACTAAAATTAAAATAACCGTAAACTCCTTTCCAGCAGGGCTCAAACTATAAGGCACTCCATATCCTACTGTGCTCAAAGTGATAACGGTCATATAGAGTGCGTCTAAAAATGGCCAGCCTTCAATAAGCATATAGCCAGATATACCTACAAAGAGGATGATAATAAACAAAAGAGCGGCTATAATAATAGGTCTAAAGCCTGACATAATTGAATTATCCTTTTCAGTATTCAGTGGTCGGATAACAGAAGTCAAATTTTTCTATCTTCTGTTTCACAAACGTCCATAGACATCTTCAAAACGCTCAATATCGTCTTCACCTATGTATTCACCATTTTGGACTTCTATTAATTCAAGGTTGATCTTTCCAGGATTTTCTAATCTATGGAGGGTTGTTTTAGGAATATACACACTTTCATTTTCACATACATATTGTTCCTTGTCTCCGATTTGCACTTTGGCAGTGCCTCTAACTACTATCCAATGCTCACTGCGGTGATGATGCATTTGTAAGCTTAACTTTTCACCTGGGTAAACAATAAGTTTTTTTATTTTATATCTATCCCCTTCCTCTAATATAGTAAAACTTCCCCAAGGACGATAAATAGTGGTATGTTGGGCATATTCTTTACGGTTAGCCTTTTTAAGCTGTTTGACAATTTGCCTAACTTTCTGGGTTTCTCCTCTTCTGGCAATTAGGATAGCATCATCTGTTTCAATAATTAAAGCATCTTCCAGGCCAATGGTAGCTGTTAATCTTTTATTCCCTAGAATAAGAGAGTTTTTAGTGTCAATATCTAATATATCCCCAATCTTGGCATTCCCATGTTTGTCTTTTTCTAAAATTTCATAAAGTGCATCCCAACAACCTATATCACTCCATGAAATATTCATGGGAACAACAGCTAGCTTGTCAGACTTTTCCATTACAGCATAATCAATAGATATATTAGGCATTTCTTTAAAGTGATGAATTAAGTCTTCAAAATTATTTTCTAGAAGCCGATAAATGCTAGGTGCGTGGCGATTAAACTCAGCTAAAACCGTGTCTAAGCAAAAAGCAAAGATGCCTGCATTCCAGTAATAATTACCAGACTTAACCATCCTTTTTGCCTTTTCAAAATCAGGCTTTTCAATAAATGCCTCTGCGGTGTAAAAATTGTCCTGTTTCTCTCTTAATTTAATATAACCATATCCTGTTTCTGGTTTGGCAGGCTTAACCCCAAAAGTCACTACATATCCTTTTTGAGCTATTTTTCTCCCCTGATTTATATAAGTGATAAATTTTTCCTTAGGTTTAATAATATGGTCAGAAGGAGAAACGAGAATAACTTCTTCTGGGTCACAGTTTAGTTTTTCTAAACAGTATTTTGCGGCAAGGGCAATAGCAGGGGCAGTATTTTTACTTACTGGCTCAAGGATGATGTGGGATAAATCTATTTTTTTTTCTTTTAAGTCTGATTTTACATGAAATACATAATTTTTGTTGGTAACGATGATTAAATCCTGCGGTGGAACAAGCGTTAAAAAATTGAGCACAGTCCGTTGAAGTAATGACTCATTGGAATTAATTTTAAGAAACTGTTTGGGATAAAACTCACGAGAGAGCGGCCACAAACGCGTCCCACTGCCTCCAGCAAGCACAATTACTTTCATTATTACTTTTCTCCTTCAAAAAGGAATAATTAAGCAAAAACACCAAAACTTTAGCAGACAACATAAAAAATGTAAAGAACACATCTTGTCTTTCTGTTAACAGGCTGTTATTCATATTTTACATGCATAAAAATTGGTATAGAGGCAAATGGAGAGTAAGTAAAGAAGTAGCCCCCATAGTTGTGGAAATGCTCAATTCTTTAACCAAAAGGGGTTTAGAAATTAAGAGTGAAGGTGAGATTTACGAGTTTTTCAGCTATCATCCTGTTGAGCATTGGGAAGGAGAAAAAAACATTATAGAACACCAAATTATTCTCTTTGCAGCGTTATTCCCCGATGCAGTTATTAATTGTGAGTGGGAGAAAATTCCTGATAAAAATTGGCAGAAAACTTGGTATAGGTATTTTAAACCCCAGCGGATAACTTCCAGGCTTGTCATCTTGCCTCCTTGGGAAAAATATCAGGCCAAACCAAATGAAATTACCATTAGGATAAAACCAGGGATGGCCTTTGGCACAGGCACTCATGAAACCACCCAGTTGTGTTTAAAGAAAATGCTTGCCCTTTATCCTAAAGAAAAACCACAAAGTCTATTAGATGTAGGCACAGGAACAGGAATTCTGGCCATTCTAGGGGCAAAAATGGGGATCAAAGATATTATGGCTATAGATACTGACCCAGTAGCCATAGAAGCAGCTAAAGAGAATGTAAAACTTAATAATATCAGAAATATCCAAATTTTATTAAGGAGTTTAGAAAAAATCGAAAAATCCTTTGATTGGGTAGTGGCCAATCTGGAAACCAGTTTAATCTTATCTCGGGCAAACTGTTTAAAATCTTGTACAAAAAAGACCTTGATTTTATCAGGTATTTTGAAAGGTGAAGTAGAAGTCATTAAATCTGTTTTAGACTTACCTTGTCGAGAAATAAATAGCTTGAAAGAATGGGTATGCATGCTATTTTAAGGCGTTTTTATCTGCCCAAAGAAAAAATAGATAGAGAAGCAGTAATAACAGGAGATGAATTACACTATTTGCGAGATGTCTTGCGTTTAAAAATAGGAGATAAAATTGAAATTACTAATGGAGTAGGACATCTTTATCATGGTTTTTTGTCATCTATAGGTAAAACCAGGGCCTTAGTTAGAATTGAAAAACGGATTTTTACTTCACCTCCTAAGGTAAAAATTTATCTTTGTCCTGCCTTTTTGAAGACAAAGGCCATGGATTTAATAATACAAAAGGCCACTGAGCTAGGAACTTGGGGATTATATGTGTGTTTAACAGACTACACAGTGCCTATTTTGAAAAACAAAGAAAAGAAAATCATGCGTTGGAAAAAGATTGCCATTTCTGCCTTAAAACAATCAGGGAATAACTACTTGCCCCAAATTGGAATTATGTCCTTCAAAGAAGCTATCTCTAAAGCAAAAGGGTTGAAATTAATTGCTATTGGCCCCAGAGAAGGGAAAGCAACGCCTGTTATCTCCTATCTTAATAGTTCTTCCAGAGAAATCTGGATATGTATAGGACCTGAAGGAGGATTTACAGATGAGGAAATTTGGTGGGCTAAACAAAACCGGTTTATTCCCGTATCTTTGTCCCCTTACATCTTACGGTCTGAAACAGCAGCAGTAGCGGTATTAAGTATAGTTCATGCATATTATAATTGCCATTAATGATCAGTCCTGAAGAATGAATTTTTTTCGCACCTTGAAGTCCAAAATATGCTGAAAATTCATGCTAAAATCCTGCCCCTTAATATTTTTCCCTGGCTATTTTATCTTATTTTTTGTTTTTAATTCTTCATACCCAAAATCCGTGATAACTTTAAAAGAAAACCCACCTGCCTGCCGTCAGGCAGGCAAATGTAGTAAAATAAACCAATTCAGATAAAACCAAAATAGAGGTTTTGCTGTCGAAGTTGAGTCAAAAGAGGATAAATAGCAAAGCAATACATATCAGCATACCTTTTTTGTTCATCTTCCTTCCCCCTTCCGAAAAAATATTCTATGCCGGATATTGTCCGGTTTTTGAATATGTTTTTTCACCATTTTCCCAGATTATAATTGAATATGTGGCCACACCATCTGAATAACTGGTGATTTCAATCTTGAATGTGATATCCTTTTCTATATAAGTAAAATTACCTAAAATGATGCCACCTGTGGGAATTCCTTGTTCATCGTAACAAAGATCCGCTACCTCATAAGATAAGGTAAAATCTGCATCAGCGTACGTTCCGCTGCCATTTACATACTGGCCATCATAAGTAAAGTCATTATTCCAATCACATCTAACTGTTTGACCATTATAATATCCTGTATATTCCCCAAAATCATAAGAATATGTGTATTTTCCAGTGGTTTCGTTATATGTTATCAGACATGAGCCAGATATTGGTTGTCCACAAACATAAAAACTGTCGCCATAATCTATGGATATAGTATAATCAGCTCCCTCATAAGACACTGTCATAGTGACTAGGCCAGTAATGTCACAACTGCCACCATAATAGCTACATGTCAGGTCGTAATTGTAGTGCAAAACATAGGTACTACCAGAAAAATCGTATGTAAAGTGTATTGATCCATCCAATCCGTAGCATTCATCATAGTAAATAGTTCCTGATCTATCCTCAATTTCAACCCTAACACATCCATAGGTGTAAGTGTAATTAGCGAATTTGGAAGACATTTTGCTTGTTGTGCCTATCATCGGCGAAAAAGGTAAAAAAGACATAGTCTCCGAAGCTTTTAGATTTTTATATGTAGTGTCAAACAATGCCTTAGCCATTCTCTCCACACTATTCATATATCCAGACGCCTCACCACTTACAATATTGGCCACTACACTATCAACATACAGGCTATCCCATGTGACATCGCCATCCATATTAGTATCAACACCAAAGTAAATTGTATATCTGCCTGCTGGAAACCCTGAAACAGGCATGTTTAATACTTCAAACGGGGCTAGATGAAAAAGTGGACCTTGGTGTGCTGGTGCCCAATCAGTTGTCCAGCCATAAAATGTAAAAAAATAAAGCCCAAATGGGGTATCTGCTGCCAGCCACCAGTCGGCATTATCTGTTATCTGATTGTTATTTAATGACACGGTAATAGTTAAGGCATCTGATTGGTTCAGTGTAGTTGGTTCATCTAAACCATTTACTTTGATGTCAGAGATGGGGGTTTGAGGAAAAACAATATTCTGCCATCCCAATAGTCCAAAAAATATAATTGAAATTATAATTATATGCCGACTCATTGCTTTTCCTTCCTTAATAGTTTTTTATAGACATGCATGTATCATATTGTTAGCCTTATGTCAAAGAATAGTAGGAGGTAGGGACTGGCTAACAATTATTGTAGCTACTTCATTTTTACGCCCAAAATATCCTTGGTCAACATAACTTACTATTCCTTGTCCCCACAGTTTATCAAGTAAATCGTCAAAATCCATATCTTCTTCAGATTCTTGAGATATAGTTATTCCAAGCTCATTACTAAAAAAGTTACACAAGGTATCTATGTTATAACCATAATTATTCCTGATTTTTCTTAATGTCTGAGCTAACCCTGGGGCTACTTTTATTAAAGGTTTTTCAGATAAAAATCTTTTGATTTCTCTTTTTGCGTGCCTGACTTGCTCAAAAAAATTGCAGAATTCATCCTACTTGTATTTTTCCTTAATAGCCTGCTTAAATTTTTCTAGAAGCTCAGCATCTAATTTTTCAAAATTTTGGATCATTTTTCTTAATCGCCAAAATTCTTGGTTCTTGCTTACCATTATTTGTTTCTTTTTACAGTTTAATTGTAGGCCTTAGCTGATATGAAAAATAGAGCTTAAGCCCCTTTTCTTTTATATATCTTCTTACCTGAGGAGATGTTTGATATGTAACTGTTATAAGAACCCTTTCACCAGGAAAAAGGTGCTCTATGCGAGAGACCCTTTTAAGAAAGCTATTTATATCCCTCTTTTTTAGCTGAGACTTACAATCACCAAGTATCCATATAGGATTCCATCCCTTTTTCCTTTTCCAATTATGTTTATTTCTTCATATCTGTTAGGTGAAATCTCAACATATTCCCTCTTTAGTTCCTCAACCTCTATTCCAAAGTCCCTCTTTAGAAGATAGGGAAGCCCTTCATATGCTCTGTCTTCAAGTACATATCCAACAGTATGGGATAGGGCTCCAAGCTCCTGCCTTGTCTTTCTGTGTTCTATTATAAGTTTTCTTAGCTCCTCTTCTGTTCTCTTCTGTGCCTGTGCAAGCTCAGAAACTATACCTTTAAGCTCATTAAACTCTGTCTTTGTAACAGTTTCTTCCCACTGCTTCCTCTGCCTTTCTATCTCTGCCAAAATCTCAATGAGGACTTCTTTTATAGTAGGTTCTACCTTTTCTAAAAGTCTTATTATTTTGACATTATATGGCATCTCTTATTGAAATTAGCATGAAAGATAATTTTTTGCAATTATCAAGAACAAAGTCGGGACGACAGGATTTGAACCTGCGACCCCAGCGTCCCGAACGCTGTGCTCTTCCAAGCTGAGCTACGTCCCGTATCTTTAGATTACAGGATTTTATACCCTTTGGCAACTCAGGCCCCATACTGGCTAGGACTTCGTCAAAGTAATTTTAACGGATATCCAAATGTTAAGCGCAATGGCTCAATGCAGAATGCAAATTGAAAAATGCAAAATCGCCTTCTGTTAAATTGGAACGTTAGCACGTTTACACGTCAGAACATTGGAAATGGGAATTTCTGTTTTCCGTTTTCTATTTTCTTAACTGTATTTTGTAGGTTTGACCCTAATTCCACTACATTTGACTATTTCATTCCCTCACTATTTCACTACTCACTGATTTAATGTTTTGGCATTTTGGCATTTGGATTTTGAAATTTGGATTTTTTATTTTATTAAATTACTTATGGCCTGACTTTGACGTAGCCTTGCCATTAATGATTGACAATCTCCTTTCTTCTATGGTAATAAAATGAATTGATGAAATATACCATAGAAAAAAATGATTTTAACTTAAACCTCCTCACCTGAAGGTAAGGAGGTTTTTTTATGGATAAAAAATGAGAATATTCAGCAAGCACCACTTATTAGGTATCGAGGAACTCTCTCAGAAGGAAATAGAATTTATTTTGCATACTGCAGAGGCAATGAAAGAAATTTCCTTTAGAGATATTAAAAAAGTACCTACATTGCGGGGAAAAACTATAATTACCTTTTTTTATGAACCTAGCACTCGCACCAGAACTTCCTTTGAAATCGCAGCTAAAAGACTTAGTGCTGATACTATTAATATCTCTGCTAGCACTAGCAGTTTAGTTAAAGGAGAGAGTTTATTAGACACCGCTAAAAATTTACAGGCTATGCAACCAGATGTTCTTATCATTCGCCACCCCCAAGCCGGTGCTCCCCATTTTTTGGCTAAGCACATAGATGCTGCTGTAATCAATGCTGGTGATGGAATGCATGAACATCCTACTCAAGCCTTATTAGATGCCATGAGTATTATTGAAAAAAAGGGGAAAATTAAAGGATTAAATATTGCTATTATAGGAGACATTGCCCATAGCCGAGTAGCCCGCTCAGATATTCTTCTTTTCACCAAATTAGGGGCAAAGGTGACAGTTTCAGGTCCTTTAACTCTTATCCCCCCGTATATTGAGGCTACAGGAGCAAATTATTGTTTTCCTATAGAAAGTGCTTTAGAGAATGCAGATGTGGTCATTGCTTTGCGGGTGCAGCAAGAACGTTTAAAACAAACATATTTTCCAGATATAAGAGAATATGCCATTCGATTTGGTTTAAATAAAAAACGACTTTCTTTAACCAAAAAAGATGCCATTGTTATGCACCCAGGTCCTGTAAACTGGGGTGTAGAATTAGACCCTGAGATTATGGATATGCCTCAAACAATCATTCTGGATCAGGTAACTAATGGTGTAGCTGTCCGCATGGCCATATTATACTTAGTAACAGGAGAAAAACACTAAGGGGCTTAACATGAGGTTGGTTATTAAGTCGGGTTATGTCATAGACCCTAGTCAATCACTAGATGGAATATTTGATGTTTTAGTAGAAGACGGCATAATTAAAGCTATAGATACTAATATTGATATACAAGGAGCAGAAGTTATTCATGCTCAAGGGAAAATTGTAACTCCTGGACTAATAGATGTCCATGTGCATTTAAGAGAACCTGGTTTTGAATACAAAGAAACCATCCATACCGGAGCAAAGGCTGCTGTAGCTGGTGGTTTTACTGCGGTATGTTGTATGGCCAATACCAATCCTGTCAATGATAATCAAGAGGTAACCCGCTATATTTTAAAAAGAGCAACTGAGTGTGGCTTAGCACGGGTTTATCCCATTGGTGCTGTGAGTAAACAACTAAAAGGAGAGGAATTGGCCTGTATTGGAGAATTAAAAGAGGCTGGGGTAGTGGCCCTTTCTGATGATGGGAATCCTATTGTAAATAGCGGTTTTTTAAGGCGAGCTTTAGAATATGCTAAATATTTTAATTTGCCTATTATTTCTCATGCCGAAGACAGGTCCCTCGCTCCTGCTGGAGTAATGAATGAAGGCAAGATATCTACCTTGTTAGGCCTACCAGGCATCCCTGCTATTTCTGAAGAAATTATGGTTTTTAGAGATATCAAATTGGCTGAATTAACCAACTGGCATATTCATATTGCCCATGTGAGCACTGCAGGGAGTATAGAGTTGATAAGAAGAGCAAAGGAGAAAAAAATTAAGGTCACTGCCGAAACCTGTCCCCACTATTTCACTCTGACGGAAGAGGCAGCAAAAGAGTTTAATCCTAATACTAAAGTCAGTCCTCCTCTACGCACTGCCACCGATGTAGAAGCCATTAAACAGGCCTTAAAAGAAGGTATTATTGATATTATTGCTACTGACCATGCCCCTCACCAATTTTTAGAAAAAGAAGTGCCTTTTGAACAAGCACCTAGTGGAATTATAGGTCTGGAATCAGCCTTGCCCATTTCTCTCAAATTGGTAGAAGAAGGAGTACTCACTTGGCCTCAACTAATTACTAAAATGAGTTATGCACCGGCTAAAGTGTTTAATTTACCAGGAGGTAGCCTCAAACCAGGGAATTTAGCAGATATTACTATTATTGACCCTAATTTTTCTTATAAAATTGATGTAAACCAGTTCTATTCCAAGGGCCGTAATTGTCCTTTTCACGGTTGGGAAGTAAAAGGGAAGGCGATAATGACCCTAATTGGTGGGAACATAGTTTATCGAATCTCAGAAAAGCAACAAAAATAGAGCAAAGTTATGTTCTTCCCTAAAGGGAACGATATATGGGTAAATCTCAGGACTTTATTTATAGATATGGATAGATTTTTGATCTTTCTTAAAAAAGAAGGGTTTACTGGTTATGTCCATTTTATTTTTTCGGATAGGCAAAGCATGATTTTCTTTCAAGAAGGAGATGTAATTAATGGAATAGAAGAAATAGAGGAAGAAAGAAAAAGTGGACCAGGGACGGTAAAAGAGATTTTAGAGCAAGCGCGGAGAGAAAAAAATGGGAAAATTACAGTTTCTAAGTTATCTTTAGATTTGGTTCTCACACTCTCAGAAATATTTTGCTTCCCCGTTAAGCTTGTCTATAAAAGTATCTCTTCTGAGTTCTCTCACTTAGGCCTTTTTATAGCCAAATTAAAAAACGAGGCTTTTACAGGTTATATAGAAGTTCGCTTTCCTGATGAAAAACAGGGAATAATTTCTTTAGACAGAGGCAAAATTAAAAATATTCTTATTCAAGAAAGCCAATTTAGGATAAAAAAAGAAAGGCAAACCTATTTAAAACTTGCTAATTTGAAAATTGTAGAAGAAGCACAAAGGAAAGGGGCCATTTTTGATGTTTTTTCTGCGTACTAAACTACTATTAAAACAAATCATCTTACAAAGAATTTCAAGCCACCTATCGCCAGACAAGTCAAAGCAATGATTTTAAAGATTACATGGATTGTATAACTGATGACAAAACCATAATTGGGAATAAGAAAAAGAGCAATATCAGCCACTAAAAGAAAACCAGTGGTTGCTATAATAAAATTAATAACTTTTTCAACTACTCCACCTTTGTATTTTCGCCTTGCATAAAAAAACACAATAAGAATAAACACATATACTACTATCGCCAGGAAACTTAACAATACTATTTGAGTAATGTCAAAAGTAGGTTTTGTCATTAGATTCCTCCAATTACTCCTTAATATTTTTTGACTATTTCATCTAAAATTCTCAACAAACGTTCTTTTAAAGAAATATCTATATCAAATCTCTCAATATTTTTTCTCATTTTTTCAATTTCACTAATAGTTTCTTTAGCCAACCCTAAACCTAAAAATTTCTTTAATTCATCTAGAATATTGATGTAAAGGTCATGAAAGGCATCAATGAATATAAACCTATGTTGAGGAGAAGGAAAATAAAAAGCTATATTTTTCCGAACTGCGTTTATGTCCAGTTTATCTGGATCTTCCAAAGAAACATCTACAAATATTTTCCGATATTCTGATTTCAAACCCTGCCGTGCTTTCCCAATGATTTCCTTACCTTTTAATCCTATTTCATAAAAGAGATTACTCACAATAAGGTTAAAAATATCCACTAATGTATTTAAGGTAGTAGATATATCCATAAATTCTTTATCTTGATATTCACCTACTTCTTTGGTTTTCCTTATCAGCCCCATAGAGCTAAGGCGATAGAGGGCATTGATCACAGATACTTCATCGCAACCACTAAAATTTATAAGTTGATCTATATTTCGCACACCATCTATTAGAGAAAAAATGAATTGTTCATTTGCATCAAGTTTTTTTAAAATCTCTTCTCTTTCTTTTTCGACATAAGGAGAAAGGCGAAAAATAACTTTATTATTAGGAATTTGTTTTCTAAAACGGGTGAAATTAAAGCCCCTTTGAGCTGCCGTTAATGCAATTTTAATCGGTGTATAATTGGTAATTATCTCTTCATTTATGGGAGTTTCAAAAAAATAAAACTGCCCTTTTTGCCAGAAGAAAATATCACTTACAATTTCTTCAATTTGAAGGGTGAGAAGTTCTCGCAATGTTTTTGCAGAAAGAAACCCTTTTTTTACTAAAAATTTACCTAATCTTTCCCCAGTTTGTTTTGCTTCTATAACTAACTGCTCCAATATTTCGGGAGTGATATTGCTCCTCTTCACTATAAAATTACCTATTCTCTCTTCTCTCCTGGTAGTAGCTGCAGAAATAAGTAACCCGCCTTTAAACATAAGTTTCTTAGATATTTCTTTGGTCTTTACTACAGCTATACCTGTGGCCATATTGCTATAAATAGCATACAGAAAAAATAAAAAAGGTATTTCTTTGAACACACTTCCACAAAATATTCGTCCCTCTGTTTTTTCCAAATTTATAGGTTCTGTAAAATGAAGTTTATTGGCTACATTCCATTCTTCAATAGCTCTTTCAAAATGGCGTCTTTGATAATATTCAGTTCCTTTTAGAAGATGTTTAAAAAAATCATTAGAAGGAAAATCTTTCTTTCTTAAGACTTGGATTTTCCACATATTCATTATTGAATTTACTACCAGTTTTTCAAATAAATGTCAAAATATTTTGGGATTTTTTAGATCAGGCTCAAATAGGGGTAATTTTGATGATAATGAAGGTTATGTTGACTTTTTGGTAAAGAAAGGTTAATTAAATCAATCGTTTGATTGAACTTATAAGTAAAGATGAAAAATAAAAATACTAAAGCCAAGATACTAAATGCCTCTATAAAACTCTTTGCTCAATACGGCTACGATGGGGTGGGTATTAGGCGGATTGCTAAAGAAGCAGGGGTAAACAGTTCTATGATCAGCTACTATTTTGGGAATAAAGAAAATTTATATAAAACCGTGCTTTCTCTCTATTTAGACGAGTTTAAAACAATTGTAATGCGTTTGCCTATAAAAAATGAAGAGCAATTCCTAAAAGAATTTATTAAACATCACATTCGTATTTTGAAAAAAAGAGGGAAATATATCGCCCTTATTATAGCTAGAGAATCTGTGGAAGATTTTGAAAGGTCTAAGGATTTTTTTAATGAGTTTTTAAAAGAGATAAAAAATAAGATAGAGACTGTATTTAGGCAAGGTATAAAAAAGGGGTTTTTAAAAGATATAGACCCCGTGGTGTTAACCAGAATATTGATAGGGATCGATATAATATTTGCGTTTAAAATAGAGAATTTAGATGAAAAAACTACCAGTCACTTAGCTTACCATATACTTATGGATGGAATTAAGAGAACATAATGGCTATTAACCGATGGCGATTATTAAGATTACTGGTTTTTGGCATTTTGTTCCTGGGATTGGTTTTAAGTATCATCTTTTTTATCTATTATAAAAAAACCCATATTACTACGGATAATGCTTATGTTCGTGGGCACATTCATTGGGTTTATCCTAGAATAAATGGCAGTGTAATACAGGTGCTAGTTGAGGATAACCAATCGGTAAAGAAGGGGCAAATCCTCGTTCTCCTTGACCCAGAAGAATATAAGGTGAAGTTATTGGAAAGTAAGGCCGAGCTTGGTTTGGCCCTATCAAGGTTAAAAGAAGCAGAAGTCCATGTGAAGGCAGTGAAGGCAGAGGTAAATCTAAATAAGGCTGAATTTGCTAAAGCAAAGGCCGATTTTCGGCGCGCTAAAGTGCTTTATCAAAAGAGGGTGATATCTAAAGAAAAATATGAGAGGTATTTAACAAACTATGAGGTAAGCCAAGCTAAACTAATGGCCATTAAAGAAAGTTTAAAACAGGCCAAAATGCAAATTAAAACAGCCAAGGAAAATGTAAATCTCTGTAAGAGAAAGGTAGAGGTAGACCAGTTAAATTTAAAATACACTACTATTATAGCGCCAGTTTCTGGTTACGTTACTAAAAAATCTGTGGAAGTAGGGCAAAGGGTAAATCCAAATAGACCCCTTTTGGCCATTGTGCCCTTAGATGAAATTTGGATAGAGGCCAATTATAAAGAAGGCCAATTGGAAAAAATAAGGCCTGGGCAAAGGGTAAAGATAAAGATAGATGCCTATCCAGATAAAAGATTTTATGGGCAGGTAGAGAGTATTCAGGCAGGCACAGGAGCAGTATTTTCGCTTTTCCCTCCTGAAAACGCCACAGGTAATTGGGTGAAGGTTACCCAAAGGATACCGGTAAAGATTGTTTTTACTCACCCCAATAATAAAGATAACAAGGTTCTGAGAATTGGCATGTCTGCCGTGACTACCGTCTTAGTAAAATAAGATGGAAAAAACTTCTGTAAATAAGTGGCTAGTGGTAGGCACGGTGATGCTACCTACCATGATGGAAATTATAGATACCACCGTAGTTAATGTCTCTTTGCCTCACATTCAGGGTAGTCTTAGCGTAGGAGTAGAAGAAGTTACTTGGGTGCTTACTTCTTACCTGATTTCCAATGCCATTATCATTCCTATGACGGCATGGCTAGCAAGCATTTTTGGCAGAAAGAGATATGTGCTATTTTCTATTTCCCTTTTTACCTTTAGCTCTCTTATGTGCGGCACTGCCAGCAGCCTGTCTTTTTTGGTTTTTTTTCGCTTTTTACAGGGTCTTGCTGGAGGGGGATTACAACCTACCTCCCAAGCTATATTACTGGAATCCTTTCCTTTAAAAGAAAGGGGGATGGCCATCTCTATTTATATGATGGGCACGGTGATGGGACCCACCATAGGACCAATTTTAGGGGGTTGGATTACTGACCACTGGGGATGGCGGTGGATATTTTATATTAATCTTCCAGTTGGAGTAATCTCCTTGTTTATGGTCACCTTTTTTATCTTTGACCCTGCCTATATTAAACGCAAAATAAAAAAGGTTGACTATTGGGGATTATGCTTTTTATCTATAGGATTAGCTAGCCTCCAGACTGTTTTAGACAAAGGACATCTAAAAGATTGGTTTAGCTCTAGGTTTATTGTCGTCCTTTCAGTTATTTCTTTTAGTCTTCTTGTTCTATTTGTAATAAATGAAATTAGAACAAAACAACCGCTGGTTCAGTTGAGGATATTTAAAAAACGCTCTTATGCCATAGGGTGCACCATTATTTTTCTGGGCTTTTTTGCCTTTTTTGGAAGTGTAGTTTTATTGCCCCTTTATGTACAAAAATTAATGGGTTATACAGCCTTTCTTGCAGGATTGGTCATGGGGCCTGGAGCTATAGCCAGTATCTTCTTTTTACCCTTGGTAGGTAGGCTGACAAAGTTTATTGATGCTCGTTATTTGCTGGCAATAGGTTTTATGGGACAACTTCTTGCTCTTTATCTAATGTCTCATTTCACACTCCAAATTGGTTTTTGGCAAATTATTTGGCCCCGATTGATCCAAGGGGCAAGTCTGGCCTTCTTTTTTGTGCCTCTGGCAACAGTGGCCTTTATGGAAGTAAAAAAACAAGAAATGGGTAATGCCACCGCAATTTACAATTTGTTGCGTAATCTAGGAGCTAGTTTTGGCACTGCTATTGTTACTACTATTCTTTCTCGCCGGGCTCAATTTCACCAAAACCGCTTAATAGAACACTTATCTCCTACTGATATACCCTTTCAACAGAGTTATGAGCAACTAAGACACTATTTCCCTTCTGATTTTCATGCCCTTGGTGGTATATATAGAGAATTATTACACCAAACAAATATGCTTGCCTTTAATGACGCCTTTTTCTTTTGTTTTTTTCTATTTTTAATCCTGTTGCCTAGCTTAATCATTCTCAAAAAGGCTAAAAAAACATTTTAAAAACTAAATTCGTTAAACTATCTTGACGCTATTTTTTAACTCAACTTTGCCACCTAAAAATCAAAACTTACCTATATCAGGAAACTTTTCGCCTATAAACTCAGACGTACCCACTACATTTTTCCTATCTCAAGCACCCCTGGAGGTATTCTTCCTGTTGCCCTAACCCCCAAGTAGGCTTTGCCATTTAATTCAGTCCTTACTAAATAGGATTTGTCACCACACTTAAACCTTACCACCCTGTCTGCCGACAGGCAGGCAGGCATAACTCCCTATAGGCCAAGGCTATCTCCTCTGCCTTAAGTTCTGTGTTACTGGTAATTACATATTTACCATCGTATTTCTTTTCTGCTTCTATTTTTTTTAAGGTTAATCTTGATACCTCCCCTTTCTACGGTTAGGTATCTTTTATATCCCCTGTTTTTGATCAATTCCTTGGGCTCCTCTTTAAGCCGTTGTTTGAGTTTCTCTAAAAGCATTTCTCTATCCAGGGCATCTACGAGTTGTTAGGCTTTAATTATAATTATGTTACAAAACATCTCTGTAAAATGTATTTTGTAGGTTAGACCCCCCATTACAGACCCCCAGAAAGGCAAAAATCGTCTTCTCTTTTTTCCTTCTAATCTCCTCTGTGGCCTTGCGAATGTATGAGTCAATTCCATTTTTAGTTGATATTTCCCCCTTTTTGGGATAAAATAGATGAGATTTTAGGATAAGCTTGTTTATGAAAATCTTGATTGTTGGAGCCGGGAAGACAACACGAGAGATTCTGCGGCGCTTGGGTGAAGCGTGGTCGGTGACTTTAGTTGATATTGTTTCTGATCGCCTGAATTTACTTAAAAAAAATTTCAAACAGGTAACTAAAACTGTCTTGGGAGATGCCTCAAGTCTTATAACTCTTAAAGAAGCAAATCTTGAAAACCAAGACTTCGTTGTGGGTGTCACCAATCATGATGATGTAAACTTAGAAGTCTGCCGACTAGCCAAGGAGAGAGGGATTAAAAATATTGTTGCCTTGGTAAATGATAGTCTTAACCTTAAAGAATTTGACAGATTAAACGTAAGACCCGTCTGTTGGAGTTACTTGGCAGCTAGGGAAATCGAATTGTGTTTGGAAAACCCTCGGTTATTTGTTACTACTATTGGAGGGGGCAAAGGCGAAATAATGGAGATAGAGGTCAGCCGCTATGCACCCGTAGTAGGTAAAAAAATACGGGAATTTAGGGCCAGAAACTGGCTAATTGCAGCTATTTACCGCAAAGGCGAGCTAATAATTCCCCATGGAGATACTATTATTCAATCTAATGACTGGATAACCATTATTGGCCACCCTGACCTCTATCAAGCTATTTCTCATCTCTTCAAATACCAGGAACCTTCCTTCCCCCTAGTTTATGGACAAAATATTTTAATCCCAGTTGAAGATATTGAAATTTTTGAAGATGCTCTTTCTGAAGCCTTTTACTTAATAAGAAATACCAGGGCTCAAAAAGCTGTTATTTTGGTTCCCAAAGAACTAGAAGAAACAATTTTTAAAAAAGTTCAAAAAATTGAAGAGCCACGAGAGGTGGAAATTAGAATTTTTCGGGAAAAAATGGAACATACTCTTATTACCATTACTTACCATGAAAGTGTTGGGTGCGTTCTTATCCCTCCTCCTTCGCCGGGGATTTTAGACCGCATATTTAGCCATAGCAGAGTAATACCATTGGTTCATAAATTAGGTTCACCTCTATTGGTGTTTAAGGCTACCTATCCTTATAACCAGATTCTAGTCCCTTATAACGCCACTCAAAGCTCAGCTCTTGCTCTAGAAATAGCAATTGATATTGCCAGACAGACAGATGCCAGTATTTCAGTGGTAGTAGTGTTAGAACCGACTTTTATTAGAGGAGAGGAGTCCAGTGGTTGGGCTGAAGATGTACTGGACCATGCTAGAGAAATTGCCCAAATTCATAAATTCCCTATCAAAGAGATTAAACTCGAGGGGAATCCTGTAAAGGAAGTAACTAAATTAGCTGAAAATTATGACCTCCTTATTTTAGGTAGTACTACTCAAAATGTACCTTTCTTAAAACCTCATATTGGGGAACTATTGATTGAAAAGAGCCCATGTTCGGTAATGGTGGTGGCTTATTGAGGATTTATGCACCTTAATCAGGCCTTTTCTTTGATGATTATCACCATAGGGGCTGCCTTACTGCCCAATATAAGCTATCGGCTAAAACTCCCTCCTGTAGTGGCTGAAATTCTTTTTGGAGTCCTCATCGGAAAGACTTTCCTAAATGTGACTTTTTCTGGTGAGTGGCTGCCATTTTTGGCCAACCTTGGGTTTTTAATGTTGATGTTCCTGGCCGGAGTTGAAATCAACTTTTCAATGTTAGAGAAACAAAAACCAAGACAATTGCTTCTTTATGGAGTGATTTTTATAGCAACACTTACCTTGGCTTATATTTTTTCTTTATCTATGGGACAAGGATTATTTTTGGCTTTAATCCTATCAACCACCTCTTTGGGATTAGTAGTACCCACTTTGCATGATGTAGGAATCAGTAAAGCTCCTCTAGGGCAGAGTATCCTCATTTCTGCTACCCTAGCTGATTTTTTAACTTTTTTTGGAATTACCTTTTACCTTCTTTTTCAAAAACATGGATTTAGTTGGCAATTTATAATTCCTGTTCCGCTTTTCATCTTTTTTGGTTTATTGCTATGGATTGCACGGTTATGGTTCTGGTGGAACCCTGAAAAGGCTGCCAGCCTACTTGGGAAATCCGGTCCCAGTGAATTAGGTGTTCGGTTTTCTATGGCCCTCCTCTTTATTTTTGTGGCCCTTTCAAGAGTGGTTGGTCTTGACCCTTTATTAGGAGCCTTTATGGGAGGCTGCCTGTTATCTTTTATCTTCAGAGAGAAAAGGCTTCTTGAGGAAAAGCTTACAGCCCTTGCCTATGGATTTTTGATTCCATTCTTTTTCATTTATGTAGGCATTCAATTTGAATTGAAAAATATACTAGATAAAAATCAGCTTTTGTTAATAGCTAAAATTTTATTAGCTGCTTTTGTTATAAAAATAATTCCTTCACTGCTTCTTGTTATAAACAGGTTTCCATGGAAATGTGCTCTAAAAGCTGGAATTCTACTTTCGGCTCGTTTAAGTCTGATTGTTGCAGCTGCCTCTATTGGTGTTCAGCAAGGTTTTATCACACCCCATCTTAAGGACAGTATTATCCTCCTAGCAATTATTACTTCCACCTTGGCTCCTACCATTTTCAAACAAATTTTTAATCATGAAACAAAATTGGAAATGTGACAAACTTTTTGGAGAAGGTGACAACAAGATTCAGCGGCGCTTTTAAAAGTTCGCTGGAGAACTTATTAGGTTTTTTATCTTCTCTTCTGTCAAATGTGGAGACCCGACTCCTCTAGACTTTCTAAAATTGAAATCTAAAAAATTAATTTCTTAACCTTTTCTAATATTTCCAACAAGTTGCTGAAACCTGATATAGATGTAAAAATTGTTGCAAATATAGTTTTTAATATACTTGTTTTTCTTTGTTCTTTTGGTATAGATAACTGTTCAGTAATAAAGGCCAATTGTTCTAAAATTTCATTTTTTTGATTCTCAACTATATCCTTATTTTTTATTATTTCTTTAGTTAGAATTTTAATTAATTCAGCAATTTCTTCATTTCCTTGTTCTTTTAAAAAAGTTAATGATACATCTATTGATTCCACATTACCAGTGTTGATGACACCAACATTACTATTTTGAATATTAATATTATTCAAGATTAAATCTCCTTTATAATAAACTGGTGAGGATACTTTATATCTTGGGAATAATCTTGGCAATCCACCAACTGCTTCTATTTCAGCGGTTAAATAATTTAACATTTTTACATTTCTTCTAAATATTAGCTCTTGCGCTTGTTGGAATTTGAGATTACAATCTAAACAAAGTGCAAGTTTACCATTATTATATGTTACTATGGCTGGTTTACCACAATTATGACATTTCGTTTTCTTCATATAAATTACCTCCTTGATTTTTTATATTTATAAGATAAGGACTATGCGGAAAAATTGGAGGTAACCGTAACACAAAAAAATATATGGGGAATAGGGAGCTTCCACCAACTATAACACAGATGAGTGTCCCAATGGCACTTAAAACGTTTGTTTCCCCTTCTAAATTAAAGGGTGAATTAAAGAAGTTTATTTTATATATGCCCTATTGTATTGAGTTTGGGAAAGTTACTATAGACCTGGAAAGAAAAGAGGTTAAGGCTGCCTATCCCTTCCCTGAAAGGGAATATAATCAATATTTGAAAAAGCTATATAACCTTGAAGAGTTAATGAAAGTATGGGGCTTACTGGAAAAATTGACCAAGCATATCTACACCTTTTTTGCCACTAAGGAAGGATGGTGTAAGAAGCCTGAGACCTTTTACGACTCCACTATTTATAGAGTTCCATTTTTAGCAGAAGGCCTAACTTTAGGTGGAAGCCTGGCTTTAAGTGAAGCTCTAGGGTTAGACGAGACTTTAGAATTAAGGATAAAGGTAACTAGTTTTGCTTCCGAGGAAGATTTAAAAAAGGCTGTATATATGCTTTTAACTTTTATTAATGAGGATAAAGTTCGAAAAATAAGTAACGCTGAGGTATTGGAACTGGTCCACCGTTCAAGAATTTCTGTCCATAAGCTTGAGGATCCTTTACCTTCAGATGACGAGTTGAGGAAAAAATATGGGGAAGCATGCAGAAAAGCATGTAGGGATTGTAGCGAAGAAGCTATTAATAAAGGTGTTGAATATTCGGTTTGTCGTGCAAAAGAGAGAAAGAAGGTTTACAATGAACTTGTTAAACAGGGAGTGATAAGACCTGACCTTTTGCCCTTGAAGCCTTTAGATGAGGTGAAGCGTTATATCTATGCTTTGGTAAATAACGAACAGCCTAAAATATGTGATGTCTGTGGAAAAGAGCATTATAGAAGGAGTAAGTATTGCTCTGACGCATGTAAACAAAAGGCTTATCGTATCCGTCAGCTAGGAGGTGAGGTATGAAAGGATTACTTTTAGTAATAGCATTAGTACCAGCAATATCGCTGTTGGTTGATGGTGTTTTTGCTTATGATGGCTATATCTGGAACCCTGATAGTGGAGAAGTAAAAGGTTATATCTACCGTTTGGGTCCTAATACAAAATATATATGGGACCCTGATAAGGGAGAAGTGCGAGGCTATATCTATGAGAGGCCTATGCTTGAGATGGATGAAATACATCCATCTCGTAAGTATTTTAACGAATTTACACCTAAATCCCATTGGCTAAATAAACAACAACCTATTTTTAATCCTCCTTTGGGGAAAGAATCTCCTTTGCGGCCTATTTTTAATGGTAGGTAAGTTTTATTCACTGCCACATACTATCTATTTTTTACCTGTCATAGACCACCCAAAATCACCATATCTATCGCTATCTTGATTGGCTTGAAGCGTTGCTATCCTCTTGCCGTGCTTGTTGTATATATTAAGAATGTTAAGAATGCCTTGTTCTTAACTCACTCAAATAAAATAGCCTTCCTTAAAGTTACTATGGCTTTAAAAGGATTTAAGCCCTTAGGGCAGGCCTCTACACAGTTAAATATACCATGGCACTGCCACAATCCGGGTTGTGCCTTTAAGCTCTTTTTTCTTTCTTCTTTGGCCTCATCCCGGCTGTCCATAAGAAAACGGCAGGCCTGAATTAGGGCAGTAGGTCCTAAAAACTCTTGATTGGCCCAAAAAGTGGGACAGGCACCTGTGCAAGCACCACAAAAAATGCAATCATAAAGACCGTCTAATCTTTTGCGTTCAGAAGGTAACTGTAATCTTTCCTTTACTGGTGGTGTTGTTTTAGTGATTAAATAAGGTTTAATGGCTTCTACATGCTCATAAACAGGGGTTAAATCTACTACCAAATCCCTTATGATAGAAAATCCAGGCAAAGGTCTAATCTTAATCTTGTCAGGTAAATCGGCCAATCGTGTTTCACAGGCCAATCGGTTTATACCATTGATGTTGATGGCACAAGACCCACAAATGCCGTGGCGGCAGGCCCTCCGATATGCTAGGGATAAATCTTTTCTGTGTATGACTTCTAAGGCATCTAATACCACCCAAGAAGGCTTACATTCCAGGACATATTTTTGCCAATAGGGCCTTTTGTCCTTTACTGCTGAAAAACGTTGGATGAAAAAAATTTTGTGCATTAAAATTGCCTTTCCTCTGGTTCAAACCTAGTAATGACTACTGGCTTGTAGTCTAATTTGTATTTTTCGTCTTCTATAAAGACCAGTGTGTGTTTCAGCCAATTTTTGTCATCTCTATGGGGAAAGTCATTCCGATAATGGGCACCACGGCTTTCTTTTCTGGCCAAGGCACATCTCACTATTGCTTCGCTTAAATTCAGCATGTGTTTTAACTCCAAAACTTCCTGTAAAGCCAAGTTATACTCTTTAGGCATACCTTTTAATCCTATTTCTTGGTAAGCGGTCTTTAGCTGGTGAATAAGTTCAAGTTGATTTTTAAGTGAACTTTCATCACGTAAGATACCACAATTTTTTGTCATCCCTTCCTCCAGTGCCTCTCTAACTTCAGCTAGGGATGTTTTAGGAGTACGATTTAGAAGGGTGTTAATTTCTCCTAATCTTTCTTTAATTTGTCCTTGAGGTAAAGGGAGAAAATTCACTTTTTTTGCTATTTTTGCCATATACTTTCCAGCTCTACGACCAAAAACAGCACATTCCATAGTTGAATTTGTGCCCAATCGGTTAGCCCCATGGATAGAAACACAGGCACACTCTCCGGCGGCAAAAAGTCTTGGCACAATGGTCTTTTTTCCATCTGCAAGCACCTCACAGTTTATGTTTATGGGAATGCCCCCCATGGTATAGTGAGCCGTTGGGGCCACAGGAATAGGTTGTTTTTTGGGATCAATGCCTGCAAATTTAAGCACCATTTGGCGAATTTGGGGTAGTTTTTCCCTTATCAATTGGTCTTCTAGATGGGTAATATCCAGATAGACATAAGGCTTCCCTCTTATACCTCGCCCTGCTCGTATTTCTCCTTGAATAGCTCGAGAGACAACATCTCTAGGTGCTAGCTCTAGTTTAGCTGGGGCATAGATTTTCATAAACCTTTCACCATCTTGATTCAAAAGGTAGCCACCCTCACCTCTCACACCTTCACTAATCAGGAAACCCCAAGGATAGAGGCCAGTAGGGTGAAATTGGATAAATTCCATATCCTCCAGAGGAAGGCCAGCTGCCAAGACCATCCCCATACCGTCTCCGGTATTTATGCTTGAGTTGGTGCTTATTTTAAACAGGCGTGCACATCCCCCGGTAGCTAGAAGGGTCAATTTCCCTTGAAAGATATGCATCTCTCCCCGCACTATATCCCAGGCTATCACTCCGCTGCATCCTTCATCTTGCAATAGAATGTGGGTAACCAGAAACTCTTTATAAAACTTCACTTGTAAACGTAAACATTGACCCCATAATGTATAAAGTATGGCTTGGCCAATCCTATCTGCTGCTAAACAACTTCTTTTTATGTAAGGTCCCTTCCCGAATTCACTATAATGCCCACCAAAATGCCGTTGGAGAATGCGGCCATTCTCTCCACGGCTAAAAGGGACACCAATATGTTCCAGGAAATAAGCTGTCTCTATAGCCTCCTTACAAAATAAGGCTTGGGCATCCTGGTCTCCTAAAAAATCACTTCCCTTAACGGTATCATAGAAATGCCATTCCCAGGAGTCAGGTTCCATATTGCCCAAGGCAGCCGCTGTGCCTCCTTGAGCAGCTACAGAATGGGAATGGAGCGGAGTGACTTTAGAGACTACTGCTACATCATTACCTGCCTGGGCTGCTTCTAAGGCAGCAGATAATCCAGCAATACCCGCACCAACAATTATAATTTGGTGTTTGTGTTTTATCATCTAAATAAAATCAATAATCCTATAAGGAACAAAAAACATCCTACTAACCATAAACAAAAGGGTAATATTTTTCTAAAAGCCTTATTTGAAATGTATTCTTGGCCAATTTGCCAAAGGCCGTTTAAGGCATGGGATATGGTGAATCCCAATAGAAAAAGGTCCAAGACTATCCAAACAGGAGAAGATAATCGCATTTGGATGTTTTTATAACTCAGGGGACGAAGATGAGTAACGCTCAAGTGAATAAAGAACAATATCAATAAAGCAATGCCACTGCACCTTTGCCAGAGCCAACTAGTCATCTCAGATAAACAAAAAATATAGTTAAAATTAAACTTAACATCATAATGACTATAAATAACGACTTTTGCCAGCGGATGCCAAGGCCTAAATCCATCAGGATAAGCCTTATACCATTGCCTCCATGATAACATGCTGCCCAAATAAAAAAGGTTTCTAAAATCCTCATTCCTGGATGCTTAGAAATTTGTAAAAATGTGGTAAAAGAAGCTGAATTTTTACCAAACCAAAAGATTATTCCCAGATGACATCCCAGATAAATAGTCAAGACAATGCCACAAAGACGCATAAGTAGCCAGGCAACCGTACCAACATGCACATGGTATGAAATCAAGTATTTCAAGTATTTGCTCATACCTAAATATATAAAAAATCAGTTAGATATTTAGATGTCCTTCAGGTCTTTAATTTCTTTCATAGTTTCTACCGCAAATATTTTGTAATTATAATCTTGGGGTAAGGTTTTTTGGATCAAGCCTGTAAGCACCTTTTTGGGTCCTACTTCTAAAAAAACATCTACACCAGCTTGATACATATTTTTTACCTCTTCACACCATAGGACTGGTGAGCATAGCTGTTTCCACATCATTTCTCTAATTTTTTCTGGGCTGTTTTCTGCTTGGGCAGTGGTATTGAAGAATATTTCTATTTGAGGAGGGTTGAAGGGAATATCATCCAAAAATGCCTTAAACATCACTTGCGCATCTTTGACAAACGAGCTGTGCCAGGCCCCTTTGACCTTTAAGGGTATTCCCCGTCCTCCAGCGTCTTTTACTCTCTCACTGATATCTTTGAGGGTTTGAGGCGAGCCGCTAATTACTATTTGTTGAGGCGAATTATAGTTGGCCAGTTCAGCTCCTTTATAATCTGCTAATATTTCTTTCACTTTGTCTATATCCAGTTTAACAATAGCCAGCATAGTTCCAGGGTGCTTTTCTGCAGCTTCCTGCATTAACTGTGCCCTTCTTCTAACTACCTTCAAGGTGTTTTCTAAAGATAAGACACCTGCAGCAAAAAGGGCTGGATATTCACCTAAACTATGTCCTGCCACTGTATGGGGTAAAATTTTCTGGCGAGATAGACAGGAAAATATACTTATTTCCACTGTAGCCAGAGCAGGCTGTAAATTGATTGTTTCTGTCAATGTCTCCATAGGGCCTTCAAAACACAATTTAACCATATCTATCTCACAAATCTCACTAGCCAAAGCGAAGATATCTTTTACTTCAGAAGATTTTTCCCATAAATCTTCACCCATGCCTACATACTGTGAACCCTGTCCTGGAAAAACAAAGGCAACTTTCATAATTTCCCCTCATTGCATTTTCAATCTCAATTGTCCCCAAACCTTGGGGTTTTGACGCCAGTTTGGTTCCACCCTTACAAATAGGTCTAAAAAGACCTTTTGTCCCCAAATAAGTTCTAATTCTTCTCGGGCAGCTTGTCCAATGCTTTTCAATTTTTGTCCCTTTTTACCAATTATAATGCCTTTTTGGGATTTCCTTTCTACATGAATGACAGCCCTGATATAAAGCATTTCTTTTTCAGGTATTTCTCTGAATTCTTCCACTGTAACAGCCACTACATAAGGAATTTCTTCTCTAGTAGTATTAATAATCTTTTCCCGGATAATCTCTGCTGTTATTTGACGTTCGCTCTGGTCGGTAATAAAATCTTCAGGGTAATATTGAGGGCCTTCTGGGAGACATCCCACAATTTCTTTTATTACATCTTCAAGGCCTGCCTCCTTTTTAGCTGAAATGGGAATAATGGCCTTAAATGGATAGATTTTATTGAACTCTTCAATAATGGGAAGTAGTTGAGGTTTGGAGATTTTGTCTACTTTATTAATTAATAATATAGAAGGTTTGTTAATTTGGCTAAGATAAGTGTTAATAATATAATGACCGTCTTTTAAGCCTTTGGGAAATGGCTCAATCATTAATAAAACCACATCCACTTCCTCTAAAGTTTCTATAGCCAGTTGCACCATGTATTTGTTGTATGGAATACTGGCATCGTGAATACCAGGGGTATCAACAAAGATAATCTGCGCTTCTGGCAGATGGAGTACCCCTTTAATTTTGTATCTAGTAGTTTGAGGTTTAGCTGAAGTGATAGCCACTTTTTGGGAAAGAAGTGCATTAAGCAAAGTAGATTTTCCCACATTTGGTGCACCTATAATAGAAATAAAACCTGATTTAAAATCCATAGTCTGAAGTCTATCACAAATGAATTTTTTTGCACATATATTTTAGATATTAGATGATTATGCCTTTTACTGTAAGAATATAAATTAAAAATAAATTGACGAAAACCCCTGTTTTGGGTTATGTTATCCAAAATAAAAAGGTATCTTAAAATGCAATGTAGTATTGTTGTTCCTGTTTATAATGAGGCCCGTGTTTTGCCTATTTTTTTAAAAAGATTGACAGAATTGTGCCAGAATTGGGAAAATCAGGGGATAATCACCCAAGTTATCTTAGTTGATGATGGAAGCATAGATGAAAGTGTAGAAATCATGCAAAAATCTGCTCCACCTAGTAGTGAAATTGTGGTTCTAGAACGGAACTATGGCCAGGCTATTGCCTTAAATGCTGGATTAGAAAGAGCCAAAGGTAATTATATTTTTACTTTAGATGCGGATATGGAATTTGACCCCCTTATTTTAAATAAATTTTTATCTAAATTAAAGGAGGGCTATGATTTGGTTAGCGGAGTGCGAGTAATTAGAAATACTTCTATTCTGCGAAGGTTTGCCTCTTATAATATTAATTTTTTCTCTCATTATCTTTTACATATTTACTTGCGGGATTTGACTTGCCCAGTAAATGCCTATACTCATTCTTTATTAGAAAAGGTGAGAAAACACGGCTCTCTTTTGTTTTTAAAGGTAAAAGCAGCTAAGTGTGCCTCCAGGGTGACAGAAGTGGAAATTGAACAGCTAAACCGGAATAAAGAAGGCTCAAAATATAATTTTTTAAAACTTTTTGCCTTGTTTTTAGAATTTATTGTGCATCATTCGCGACACATCTTTCAGCGTATTATACTTCTTGGCACAGGATTACTTATCTTTTCTTTGCTTACAGGAGGCATTTACCTTTTTCTGCGCATTTTAGGAGCCATATCTCCCTCAAAGATTTTTCAAGCATTGGTGATACTAATATTTTTCACTGGTTGGCAGACTTTGATTGTAGGTTTCATTGGAGAATATTTGCTAAGACTTCACCGATTGTTGGAAGAGAGCTTACCATCTTATAAAATTAAGCAAATTTTAGAAGTAAAAAACAAATTTTAAAACTCTAACTCCACAAAGTTTTAGGAAATAAGTTTAATCCCAAAATCCTTCTTCTCAGCTTTTGCAGGAATCTCGCTCAATCTTTTCTCTTCATCACTATAATATAAGATACACTTTTGAAAGCTCAAATAGCACCTCATTCAGGGCCACGTCAAAGTCACGAAATAATTTGTTTTTTAACAGATATTAAAACCCTCTGGCTTTTTCCCCTTTGTGTTAAAGGTAATGGCAAGCTTAAGGAATTTAGTAATTAGCATCTCTAGACTGCTTGGATTTAGATATGTGCCTAATTTGCTTTTTTAATCTTTTTTATTTAAAAAACCTTCCTGCCTGTCGGCAGACAGGTTGTGCTACAAGAATTACCTCTTTATCTATTCTAATTAAACTACTTTGCCGTATCCCTGGGGTGTTGATTAAGACCTCTTGACAAAACCAATAAAATATATAAACATATGTCAATATATTAATACTGAAATGAAAATGGGTAATAAAGAGCTAAAATTATTTATTTTGTTTTTGTTTGTTTTTTTTCTATTCTACTTTGTTCCCTTACATCATGTCCGCTGGCAATATGCCATTCTTGAGGGTTTATTTCTAGTTCAAGAATATGCAAGAGAACATATACTTTTTTGTCTTGTTCCTGCTCTCTTTATTGCTGGAGCTATTTCCTGTTTTGTCTCTCAAACTGCAGTATTAAAATATTTTGGGGCAAAGGCGAATAAAATCCTTTCTT
The DNA here is from genome assembly GCF_001577525.1 of Candidatus Desulfofervidus auxilii. Lineage (GTDB taxonomy): Bacteria > Desulfobacterota > Desulfofervidia > Desulfofervidales > Desulfofervidaceae > Desulfofervidus > Desulfofervidus auxilii. The sequence continues at coordinate 1,740,362 of NZ_CP013015.1, forward strand.
ATAGCCTTGCCTCGGTCTCAGGAGCTATTTTGGCAGTGTGCTCCTGCACAGTGTTGCCTTTATTTGCGGGTATCTATACTCAAGGAGCAGGTATTGGTCCAGCAACGGCTTTTCTCTATTCAGGTCCAGCCATTAATATTTTGGCCTTGGTATTAACAGCTAAAGTTTTGGGCTGGCAATTGGGATTGGCTAGGGGGATATTTTCGGTATTTTTTGCTTTATTTATTGGTTTGAGTATGAATCTTATCTTTGGTAAGGCAGAAAAGGAGCGTATAGAAGGTTTTCAGATGATAGTTGAAGCTGATCCAGAAAGACCATTGTGGCAGAATGCCTTTTTTATCTTCTCTCTAGTAGGTATGATGGTCTTTGCTGCCTGGGCAAGACCAAAAGAAATAAGTGGTCTTTGGTTTACTATTTATAAGTGGCATTGGCTACTTGCCCTACTATTTTTGTCAGTCACGATATTGATAGTAATTAAATGGTTTAAAAAAGAACAAATTTCCGATTGGTTTCAATCTACCTGGTTTTTTGCCAAACAAATTTTACCTTTATTATTTTTTGGTGTCTTAGTGGCTGGCATATTATTAGGCAGGCCAGGGACAGACAATGGACTTATACCTGCTTCTATTATTGAAAAACTGGTAGGTGGAAATAGTTTTACCGCAAACTTTTTTGCTTCAATTGTAGGAGCCCTTATGTATTTTGCTACTTTAACAGAGGTTCCTATTTTACAGGGACTTTTAGGGGCAGGCATGGGAAAGGGTCCTGCCCTGGCATTATTATTGGCTGGGCCGGCTCTAAGCCTTCCTAATATGTTAGTCATTGCCAGAATTATGGGGATAAAAAGAGCCATTACTTATATTATTTTAGTAGTAATCTTTTCCACTTTTGCAGGGATCTTTTATGGAAATATTACATAAAGGAGTCAAAAATGAAGGATATAAGCAAAATCAATGTAAATGGTCAACTTATTGGTATCATTGGTTTAAAGACTGCCCTAGAAGAAATAGCCCAAATAAAAAATAAATATTCAGAAAAGGAATTAAAACAAAGGCTATTTCAGTGCCTTAAAAGAAAAAATTACATTCCTGCAAAACCTGAGATAGAAAAATCATATAAAGAGGCATTTTGGCGAGAGTTTAAAAAATATTTAGGAGAACCTGTCAAAGAGAAACCCACCCAAGGAATTATCATCTTAGGGCCTGGTTGTCCTAGTTGTGACCGTTTAATGGAAGAAGTTTTGCAGGTGTTAAATGAAATGAAGGTAGCTTTGTCCGTTGAGCATATAACTGACCCTACTGAAATAAGAAAATATGGTCTTTTAGCTACACCTGCCCTGATTATTAATGGAAAATTAAAAGTAAGTGGGCGGGTGCCATCTAAAGGCATGATTAAAAAATGGATTGAAGAAAGCTTAAGGGAGGGAAGTCATGAAAAAAATTGAGGTTTTTGGTTGAGAAAGAGATATTTTTTGACAGCCAATATATAGAGATATATAATTATGCAAAAATATTAATATTGTGAGGAGACTATGGGTGAGGGTTTAAAAAAATGGATAAAGGCCTTTAAGGCCTTAGGGGATGAAAGCAGGCTTAAAATGCTGGCCTGTATTGCTAAAAAAAAGGAATTATGTGTTTGTGAACTGCAGGCATTGCTTAAGCTTAGTCAGCCTACTGTTTCACGCCACTTAAGGATTTTAGAAGAAGCAGATTTTTTGGAAAGTAGGAGACAAGGACAATGGGTGATATATACCTTAAAGGAAAATAAAATTTCTTCAATTTTTTTAAAACTTATTGATGAAATTTCAAAGGAAGATGAGCTTAAGGATTTAATTGAAAAGGCAAGGAAGATTAATTTGCGAGATTAAAAATATCACTAGGAGGTCTAAAAATGGCTATAGAGATTAAAGACAAGGAATTAAAAGAAATGTTTGAGCACGGTCTGTATTTTCATGGGCATCTTTGTCCGGCTATGCCTTTGGGATTAAGGGCAGGGCTTTTGGCTTTAAGAAAACTAAGGGTAGGACGCTCTCAGGATAAGGAGCTTATGCTTTTGGCAGAGACCGCCGAAGGTCATGCCATGGCCTGTTTTTTAGATGGTCTGATGATGGCTACAGGGTGCACTTATGGAAAGGGGAATGTGAAAAAACTGCGTTATGGTAAGTTGGCCTTTACTTTAATAGATAGAAAGGGGAAAAGACAGGTCAGGGTGAATGTTAAGGGAGAATTTGTCTTAAATGCATTAAAGACCTCTCCTTTTATTGCCAAAAGGAAGGCAGGGGTACCTCCCCAAGAGGTAGAAAGGGAATTGGCAGAGATGGCAGTGAATAAAATAATAAATTTGCCTGAAGAAGAAATTTTTAATACAGGCGAAGTAACTCCCATTGAGCCAAAACCAGCCAAAGGGACATTTGAGGCCTATCCTTGTGAGGGTTGTGGTGAGGCAGTTTATGCAAAATGGATAAGGGTAAAGGATAAGAAATTTTATTGCATTCCTTGTAGTGGATATAAGGAATAAAGATGCTTAGCTGGGGACAAATAGGGGTTTTATTTGCAGTTTTTTTTGGTGTTTCAGTCGTCTTTATGATGTTTGGTCAGGGTGGAGGAGCGATTTTTGTGCCTATGCTTTTGGCCTTTGGCCTGCCTCTTTATAAAGCAGCAGCTACCAGTCAGGTCTTGATTATAGCTGCTACTATTTCGGCTATGTTGGTGTTTCAAAAGGCCAAGATGATAGATTGGTGGTTAGCTTTAATTGTTGAACCACCTACCAATTTAGGGGCCTTTTTAGGTGGGTATTTTTCTCCATATTTTCCACCTATGTTTTCCAAACTGGTCTTTGCTGGCATTTTGCTCATTGGTGCCTATTTTATGATTAAGCCTATTCAAGAAGCTGAGAAGACCTATCCGGTCATTAAAAGGCACTGGTTTTGCTTACGCCGTAAAATAGGTGGATTTGAGTATCACTTAAATCTGCTGGTTATTATTCCCATTATGATTCTAGCAGGTTTTATTGCTGGTATGCTTGGGGTAGGTGGTGGGCTTTTCAAAGTGCCTGCACTGGTGCTTTTGGGTGGTGTGCCCATGAAGATTGCGGTTGGCTCTTCCAGTTTGATGATTGGTATTACGGCCTTAACTGGCCTTATTGGTCATACATTAGTAGGGCATTTTGATCCCAGATTGGCATTAGTTTTAGGTGGAGCTGTCTTTTCTGGCGCTCAGGTAGGGGCAAGATTAGGGGTAAAGATTGACAAAAAGAAACATAAAAAATATTTTGGCTATCTCCTCATCTTTATTGCCTGTTGGATGGTTTATATGGCGTTTAAGAGAGGTTAAATATGAAATACCTGCTCTATATGTTGCTTGCCCTTTTTGTAGGGGCAGCCATTGCTGTTATTATTGTTACTGGGGGTTCACAGTGTCCAAGAAAAATCTATTTACGTGACGAAAACGGAAATATTATCACTCCTCAAAGCACTGCCCCTTATAGTCCTCGCCAAACATGTGGTCTTTCTGATTGCCATGACTATGAGAAGATCGTTAAAGGCTACCACTTCACTCAAGGCTGGGGGGAAAAGGTAAAAAAAGAAGATAAGGTTATTTATCCGTGGCTTTTAAGTTATGGCAATTATGGTGGAAGATGGTGTCCTACAGCACCTAATTTCCACTGGGTAAGTCCTTTAAAAATCTCTTCTCCTTTACAGTCAGACCTTACTTCCTTTACCTTTGCCGTAAATTGTGGTGTGTGTCATCCAGGTGGAAATACCATGGAGCATGACCGTCAAGGACATCGTTATGATGTTTACTTAAAAAAGCACCCTGAACTTGCTAAAGATCCCACAAATGGTGATTATTACCAAAGTAAATGGGATAAGACAGGTGTAATAGAAGCAGATTGCCTTTTGTGCCACTTAAAAGGTTATAATTTTAAGATTCGCTGGAGTCAAATTAAGAATCTGAATTTTAAGTGGGCATCAACTGCAGCCAGTCATCTAGGAGAAGTGATTGGCACTGTAAAAAATGGACAAAAACCTATTGTTCGGTATAACCCACGGCTTTTTGATGAAAAAAATATGGTTTCTTTGACTATCACAAAAAAGGTAGATGATAGAATTTGTATTGAATGCCATAAATTCTCTGATTGGAAAAAGCGGGGGGTGACTTGGAATGCTCAACATGATGTTCATCTTAAAAATGATATTCATTGTGTAGATTGTCATACTGCAGGCATGTTGGCCTTAGATTCCAGAATCAAAGGCAAGGAAAGACATCAATTTGCCAAAGGTGATGACCCAGGTATTTGGGTAAGGAATGATTTAGACAATACTTTAAGTTGTAAGACTTGTCATAATCGTGGATTAAAACGCATTTATATGTGGGGACACAAACTTATTTTAGGTAAGTGCTTTGAAAAGCTTGATTGCACTGTCTGTCATATTCCTAAGCACTATACTCAAGCAGCCTTGATTCAGGATAGCACGGTTTTTAATAAAGATGCAAAGATTCCCCAAGCTAAAAGGATATGGACATATTATGGACAGGAAGCAGGATATTACAATTATTATTTTGATTTATTGAGCTTTCTTCCTGACCAGCCTCCTCATTTTTGGTCACCTGAGCTTTGTGTTTATAAAGACAAAATATATCCTATTAACAAGACTCATTCTATCTGGATAGGCATAAAAGAGCCTGATAAAAAAGGCATCATGCAGATCTCCATGCATAGACTATTAGTAATGTGGCAAAAACATTTTGAAGAAGGTAAATACAAAACACTTGACTTAATTAAGGATGATAATGGAGATGGACATCCAGAGGTAAATACAGCTCAGGAAAGGGAAGCCATTATAAAAGCAGTGAAGGCATTTTTAGCTGATGAAAAAATTGATTTAGGGAAAAAACAGATTGTTTTGGTGGTAGATAACCTCCTTTATATTGACAGCAATCATTATAAAATTTTACCTAAAACTAGTTATGAGAACAGTCCTTATGCCTCAGCCTTTAAATTGACTCACGATGTGGCTCCAAAGGAAAAAGCACTTGGTTATGAAACTTGTGAAGAATGTCACTCTCCTCATAGTAAATTTTTCTATCGCCCTGTGCTGGTCAGACTATGGGATGAAAATGGGAATGCCTTATGGGAGCCCCAATATAAAACATTAGGTTATACAAAAGAACAGGTGGAACATTTAACCCATCTCAAAATTTCTACTTTTAAGGAATATCTTCATACCTTATTTAACGCCTGGAATTCGTTCTGGAGAGGCGAATAGTGTGTGAAAAGACCATTTGGGTAGGGCTATCCTTACTGTTAGCCCTACCTTGTTTTGCCTATCAACCCCAAATCAGGCCTATTTATCAGGTTAAATGGGGAAATAGGAGTTTTGCCTTAAGTGGTAATATCCGCACGCGTTTTGAATATCAAGGTAATTATAATATTAAAAAGTATGGGATAAAAAATGATGATGCCTTCTTTTTAGAAAGACTTCGACTTAATTTCAATTTTATCCTTTACCCTTCTATTCGTGCATTCTTACAAATACAAGACGCCCATGTCCTAGGCCTGTCTCTACCTGCTTATACCTTTAAACCTAGCAACCCATATTTTGACCCCTTTGATATCAGACAGGGTTTTTTGGAAATAAAACCCATAGAATGGCTTGATTTTAAAATTGGCAGACAGCAAATTTCCTATGGAGATGCCCGCATCTTAGGGCCTGGGCAATGGGGAAACACAGGTCGCTATGCCTGGGATGCTATAGTAGCTACCATAAATAATCAATATATCAAAACACACTTATTGGTAGGCCGCTATCTCATTCGCGACCCCAATAAATGGCCCAATCCTAATATTCACTATCCTACTGGTTATGCTATTTATAGCACAATAAAAAGATTGCCATTTAATTTGGATTTATTTTATGTATTAAAAAGGGACTGCAGAAAGATAAAGCAAGGAGAGGCAGGTAAAGGTATATGGAATACAAACAGTATAGGATTTTATCTTTTTGATCAATTTAAACATATAGATTATAGTGCAACTTATGTATATCAGTGGGGTTGGTGGGGAAGGGATAAAATAAGAGCCTATGGATATAATTTTCAAATAGGCTATACATTTCCTTTTACCTTTAAACCACATTTTAAACTCCAATATACTTGTGGTTCTGGAGACAAAGACCCAAATGATGGTATCCATGGCACATTTGATGGTGTCTTTGGAGGGGTAGATAGGTTTTATGGAAGGATGAATTTTTTGGGCTGGATGAACTTAAGGGATTATGAAATAGATTTGGAAATTAAGCCACATCCTGCATTACTTATTAAAACTGCCTATCATTATTTTACCCTGGATGACAAAAAAGATGCTTGGTATTTTCCTAATAGCAAGCCACAAAGATGGGATAAGGCAGGAAACTCAGGGAAGGCAATTGGGCATGAAATTGATACAGAGGCTATATTTAGATACCAACGTTATGAATGGCGAATGGGTCTTTCTACCTTTATTCCCTTAAACTTTGCTAAAAACACTGGCACTAATCCACATGCCTATTGGTATTTTTTGCAGATGATGATTTGGTTTTAAATACAAAACATTAGGAGCTGATTTGGGAAGGTAATGAATTATGGGAAAAATTAATTTTTAAAAATTTGCGAAAAAGATTAATTCTAGGGTCTTTAACCTTTTCTTCAAGATAAGCAATATAAAAATATCTTTTGAGCCTCCCTTCAAAATCTAATATGTTGTAGTGCTGGGAAGATTCAGAAATAGCTATTTTGGATAAAACACAAGCTCCCCATCCTTCCTTGACTGCTGCTTTGGCACAGGCATTACAGTGGACTATAGCTCGTATTTTAACTTTATTCCAACTTAGTTTATGTTTTAACAGATAATGTTTCCAACACCAAGTAACACCTGATTCCTCCTCCCGTATAATAAAAGGAAGTTCCAAAACACCTTTTAATTTTAGTGGGCTATCATTATAATTGTATTTTTTAGGGACAATCATTACTAATGGGTCTTCTAGTAGTTCTTCATACTCCACTGAAGTAGATAAGGGATTTCCTACAATGCCTATATCAATATCACGGTTAGCCAGTCCTGATAAAATAGCCGGACTTTTACCAATCCTAAAACTAGTTTTTATGTTGGGATAAGCTTCCCTAAATTTGATTAAAATCTTAGGCAACAGGTATTCTCCAAAAGTGGAGCTTGCACCTATAATCAAATCTTTTTTCTCCTTTACAGAAAATAAATCTAGATACATAGGCACTCTATACCACCTTTTAGGTGAAGCTATGTTTTTAAAAATTTGCTTTATTTTGCTCCATTTGCCCGCCTGCCGGCAGGTAGGTGGATTTTCTTTTAAAGTTATTACTGTTTTGAGGAGCTTACCTTATCTTTTTAGAAAGCTTTTAAAAATTCTGGGGAAAGTCCTGTTTGGTTAGATTGACAAAATTTTTATTTAAGGTAAGAACTAAGGCAAGGAGGATAAGAGATGCCTATTTATGAATTTAGATGTCTTCAGTGTGGGCATGTGTTTGAGATTATTCACTTTAAAAAAAATGAGCAAACAGAAATGAAGTGTCCGGAGTGTGGTGGAAGGCAAATTGAGCGCGTTATAAGTAAACTTGGTATTGTTTCTACAAAAACAGGTTCTATCCGTTCAACCTTTAAATCTTGTAGCAGTGGGACTTGTGGGAGTTTAGAAATACCAGGGCCTGAAAAATGAGGGAATTTCCCAGAATTGCTATTTCTGGGTTAAGTGGTGATGCAGGTAAAACCCTCATTAGTGTTGGACTGAGCAGGCTTTGGGCCAGGCAAAGAAGGGTAATTTGTTTTAAAAAAGGGCCTGATTACATAGATATGGCCTGGCTTTCTCTGGCTGCGAGTTATCCCTGTTATAATTTAGATTTGTTTTTGGCTAACAAGTCTCAAGTGTATGCATCTTTTGTTTGGAATGCCTCTAAAGCAGATGTAGTGGTTATTGAGGGAAATCGTGGCTTATACGATGGTCTAGATAGAGAAGGCAGTGTAAGCACGGCTGAATTAGCCAAACTTCTCGAAATTCCCTTAATTCTGATTATCAATTGTAGTAAAATGACCCGCACTACAGCAGCGGTTGTCTTAGGCTGTTTAAATTTTGATTCGCAGGTGCCTATAAAGGGTATAATTTTAAACCAATTGGCCCATACTCGTCACCAAAAGATTATTACTGCCTGCATTGAAAAGTATTGTCATTTACCTGTAGTGGGAAATATTCCTAAATTGAGAAATATAATCTTTCCTGGAAGGCACTTGGGATTAGTACCTCCTCAAGAACACCCACAGGCAGAAGAGGCTATAGAAAATGCTGCTGAAGTAGTAGCCAAATATTTGGACATAGAAAAAATCTGGGAAATTGCTTCTGAGGCACCCCTATTAAAATTTAAGCTTCAGAAAATGCCCCAGTATAGAGAAATTTCAGTAAATATTGGGATTATTCGAGACTCGGCCTTTCAATTTTACTATCCCGAGAATATAGAGGCCTTAAAAAAAGCAGGGGCAAAAATAATAGAATTTAGCGCCTTAAATGATGACCTACTTCCTCCTATTGATGCCCTCTATATTGGGGGTGGTTTCCCTGAGACTCATGCCCACTTACTTTCAGCCAATAAGGGATTGAGACAGGCTATTAAAAAGGCCGCTGAAGATGGTTTGCCTATTTATGCTGAGTGTGGGGGGTTGATGTATCTAAGCGAAAAGCTAGTTAGTGAGGAAAAAACTTATCCTATGGCTGGTGTTTTGCCCTTAGTCATTGGGGTAAGCAAAAAACCTCAGGGGCATGGATATACTATTTTAAAGGTAGAGAAGACTAATCCCTATTTTAAGCTAGGAGAATGTTTGCGAGGACATGAATTTCATTATTCTTATGTTTTAGGCTGGTCAGGTGAAGATAAAGATACTTATTTTGCCTTTAAAATGAAAAGGGGCTATGGAATTGACGGGAAACACGATGGATTGTGTTATAAAAATGTCCTGGCTACTTATACCCACTTACATGCCTTAGGCACACCTGATTGGGCTAGTGCCTTGATTAAACAGGCATTGGTTTATAAACAGAGAGGGTCAGGGGAAATCAAAAAGCTTTGTAATTGTTCGGGTTTCTGACACGTTCTAAATAGATAAGGCCGAAAAAGTAAGAGTGGAGTAAAAAGAAAATATTTTTCAAAAGACCTTTATGACTACAGAAGAATTAAGGGAACAAATATATATGCTGATGCCCTGCGGTGCAAAGACGGATATAAAAATATTAAAGAGGAAGGTGAAAAAAGAAGTTTTCTTTAAGAAACTATTTTTCTGTCAGGCCTGTCTGCCCTGCCTGCGCAGGCAGGCCTGCCCGACGGCAGGCAGGTGGGTTTTCTTTTAAAGTTATTACGGTTTTGAGGAGTTTACCTTACTTTTTTTAGAAAGCTTTTAAAAATTCTGGGGGTTCCTTTACTCTGGACATTTCCTGTATTTTGGTCTATCTTTAAGAATAATTTTAAGGGGTTTTTATGGCTGTTGAAAGAGAGAGGATTCAGCCAGTAAGGCTGGAAGACGAGCTTAAACACTCATACCTTGATTATGCTATGAGTGTTATCATTGGACGTGCCTTGCCTGATGTTCGGGATGGCTTAAAGCCTGTGCATCGTCGTATCCTTTATGCCATGAAGACATTGGGCAATGAATGGAATAAGCCTTACAAAAAGTCTGCTAGAATTGTGGGTGATGTTATTGGTAAGTATCATCCTCATGGAGACACTGCTGTTTACGATGCTTTAGTGCGAATGGCTCAGCCTTTTTCTATGCGTTACCCTTTGGTGGATGGCCAAGGAAATTTTGGTTCTATAGATGGGGACCCTCCGGCAGCCATGCGTTATACCGAAGTGCGCATGTGCCCTATTACGCAAGAATTACTGAAAGATTTAGAAAAAGAAACTGTGGAATGGTTGCCTAATTATGATGGCACTTTGAAAGAACCTGTAGTTTTACCCTCTCGTCTTCCAAATCTTTTAATAAATGGTTCTGCAGGAATTGCTGTAGGAATGGCTACCAATATCCCTCCCCATAATTTGGGTGAAATAATAGATGCTCTTATTGCCTGTTTGGAAAGACCAGAAATCACAGTTGAAGAATTAATGCAGTTTGTCCCAGGCCCAGATTTTCCAACAGGAGGCATTATTTATGGCGAAGAAGGAATTAAAAAGGCTTACACAGAAGGAAAGGGAATTATCTCTATTAGGGGTCGGGTAGAAATAGAAGAAAAAAAAGGAAAAACCTGTTTAGTCATTAGTGAAATCCCCTTTCAATTGTGTAAGACGCGTTTAATAGAAAAAATTGCTGAATTAATAAAAGAAAAAAGGATAACGGGTATTGTTGAAATTAGAGACGAATCAGATAGAGAAGGGATTCGGATTGTTTTAGAAATTAAAAGAGGGGAAAATGTTCAAGTGATACTAAATAAACTCTATACTTACACCCCTTTAGAAACTAGTTATGGTATTATTCTTCTAACTTTAGTGCATAACCGTCCTGTTCTTTGCCATTTAAAAACACTTTTGGTCTCCTTTCTTGAACACCGTCGTGAAATTATCATTCGCCGCACTCAGTATGAGCTAAAAAAAGCTAAGGAAAAGGCCCATATTTTAGAGGGATTAAAGATTGCCTTAGACCATTTGGATACAGTAATCTCCTTGATTCGTAAGGCAGAAAGTCCTTCGGTAGCCAAAAAGGAACTAATACACCAATTTGAGTTAACAGAAATTCAAGCACGAGCCATTCTGGAGATGCGACTCCAACGACTTACTCAATTAGAGAGAGCAAGTCTTATTCAAGAATATAAAGCGAGTCTTCAAGACATTGCCAGATATGAGGCCATCCTAAAAAGTGGGGCATTGGTGAAGGAAATTATCAAAGAGGAATTGAAAGAGATAAAAAACAAATATGCTGACCCAAGAAGGACAGAGATAAAGGCTCAGCGGGAAAAAATTTATACAGAAGACCTTATTCCTGACGAAGAAGTAGTAGTTACTTTAACCCATCGTGGCTATGTAAAACGGATTCCTTTGGATGTGTATAGAGAACAACGTCGTGGTGGTAAAGGAATTATGGGGGTTGATTTAAAAAAGAAAGATTTTGTTCAGGACATATTTATAGCTTCTACTCACAGTTACTTACTTATTTTCACTCAAAAAGGCATAGCCTATGGACTAAAAGTCTATGAAATTCCTCCTGGTGGCCGGATAGCTATGGGTAAACCATTAGTGAATCTTATCAATCTTCCTCCTCAAGAAAAAATTGCTTTTGTTTTAAGTGTAAAAGACTTTAAAAATGACCTGTTCATCACGATGGTGACCAAAAAAGGAATAGTTAAAAAAACTCCTATTTCTGAATTTACTTATCTAACATCCACTATCCGGGGTATTAAGGCCGCTACCATTGACCCAGATGACCAGTTGGTATGTGGACACTTGACTGAAGGGAAAAATGATATTTTCCTCCTCACTAAAACAGGTATTAGTATAAGATTTAAAGAATCCGATGTTCGCCCTATGGGAAGGATGGCTAGAGGTGTAATTGGTATCCGTTTAGATGATAATAATTGGGTAGTTAGTATGGATACATTAATTGAAAATAAAGGATTTATCTTAATTGTTACCGAAAAGGGCTATGGGAAAAGAACATCTGTGGAATTATTTAGGGTTCAAAGCCGTGGAGGAAAGGGAATTATTGCCTTAAAAACCTCAAAAAAAACAGGAAATGTTATAGGTATGACTTATGTGGGAGACTCTGATGAAATTTTGTTGATAAACAATATAGGAAAAATCATCCGCCTAAAAGTAGATAACATATCTATTTTAGGAAGACAGGCAAGGGGAGTAAAACTCATAAACTTAAAAGAAGATGAAAGGGTAGTAGGTGTGGCTAAAGTATTAAAGGAAAATATGATTTAAACGACCGAGCAAAAACCCACAGGATTATTCTTAACTTTTTAAATTAAACCTCGGTTTACAGAGAAGTAATTAAGGTCAGGGTTACGTCAAAGTCAGGCCATAAGTAATTTAACAAAAAGAACAAACGTTTAAATATGGTCTAAAAAATCCAAATTTCAAAATCCAAATATCAAATGAAATCCAAATGTCTTAATGCCAAAACATTAAATTAGTGAGTAGTGAAATAGTGAGGGAATGAAATAGCCAAATGTAGTGGAATTGGGGTCTATAATTAAAAGTGAGAGTAAAAAATGGGGAATGAAATTAAGAAGCCTTCTTTATGTGATATAAATGATAAATGGCTAGGGGAACATTTGTGGCTAACGGGGTCAGTCAATAATGTTGAATTATTGTGACTCGGTTTGAATTGCCGGATGTTCTCCTGCCAATACCCTGTCTAATGGAAAGGTGCCTTTAAGTGGCTATTATAGACGGGATAAAGGTATTGGCAGAGCCATAAAATATCAAACATAAAGGAGGGTGAGGCGTGAAAAGGTTATCTGGAGGAATCGATATTGGCAGTGATAATCATCACATAATTATCATGGATGATGAAGAACAGATTTTGTATGACCAGAAGATAGCACACAAATTCAGTGAATTTTATAAGGCAGTTAGAGAATTTAGAGAGATTGAGAAAAGAGAAGGTGGGATAATATCATTTGCAATTGAAGGAAAGAATGGATACGGAGCACCATTTGATCGGATACTTATAGAGAGCGGATTCACCTTATACAATGTAGATAATTTAAAATTAAAACAATTTCGGAATGTATTTGGGGCAGAATGGCGTAACGATAAAAGGGACGCAAAAATGTTAGCAAAAATGCTGAAATTAAGAGATTATTTAGACGCTGAAAATGAAAAGGCATTCATTGCGGTAGAGAAGGCAACAAAAATCAATGAAAAGTTAAAGATTCTGTCTCGGCATCAACAAACCCTGATAGATGAGAAGATAAGGTTGCAAAACAGGCTTCGAAAAAGGCTATTAGAAGTATCTCCTGAGATATTAGAGATTGGTGATACAGACAGCAAGAAGATGTTGAGGCTTCTGGTAAGGTATCCTGATTTTTCGAGATATAAG